>JALFGC010000074.1 GCA_022777485.1 Bacteroidales bacterium | reverse complement strand
TAACGTGAGTTCGATATAAGCAAACTATTCTCAGCAATCAAAGACTAAATTGGTTTTCCCGACAGGTCGGGACAAGTTTGGTAATGAATTAATGGTTAATTACACGTTAATTATACGTTAGAGAATACATATTTGAACAATTTTTGGAAATTTTTGTTGAAATAAAAGAGTCATCGTTGTTTCAATGTATATGTATCTTATTTCGAGTTCACGTTATAATACGTATGTACCACCCGCTTCCCAAGCATGTCGCACCTTCGGGGATTGTATTGAGGCAGTAATTCTAACATAGGTCCGGACGGATTCAAAGAGCCGTTGGGTATAGTTGGAGAGCATTGGGGAGGAGTTATTTAGCAAAATGTAGAAAAATATGTATGATTTTGTGAAATAATTTGCATGTATTAGAAAAAATTATTATCTTTGCAGCGTTTTTTTGAGATTTTTCTGCCTTAATCGTCTCAAGAAGCACACACAAGTCATCAACAACCATCAAAACACGCAGGTCTCGACTTCTCTTTTCAAAGATGTAGAAGGGACATTTGCAGAACAAAACCATGAAAAGACATACCTATCGCGCACCTCAACCCGGGTGCAAGGGGCTGGTATCAATCCCTCTTGCCTTGTTGGTTTGTTTGGTGATATTGTTCCTTTCTCCTCCTGTATTTTCGTCTTCATCGATGATGGAGCGCGGGCATAGCCGCTATGAATCGGACATAGCGTACCCTTTCAGTCTGCCTTCTGAGCAGACTGCTGCTCGTATGGAGATGCGCAAGAGCAACAGTTGGCGCGAGTCGTGGTACGGCGATGCAACGGGGACGACGCATACGTCTGCCCAAGCGTTTAACCATAGTGCTCGCACCTTGTTCGGTTCGATATGGCACGACGAAGTGGCATTTCGAAACCCATCCCAAGCAGCGGATAAATCGGACCAACCCATTCAAGAAATGTACTACTATCGCGGTTATGCGTCAGCGATAACCGCTGTTGGTGCTACCTCGGTAGCCGCGATGGCAGCCCCGGCGGGTGAGACGCCGATACAGAAGATTGCCGGCAGGCAAGGCGCAGACGACTGGTGGGACGACAATCCCGGCAACCCTGGCTACGTTTCCAATGAGTCTCCCGTAGGCGAGCCGATGGTCCTGCTGCTGTTCGCCCTCGGACTGGCGTTGTACCGATATCGAGAGCAGTACATCAGCAAACCGAAAACATATCATAAAAACCTATTTCATCCAAGCAATAACCTATGAAAAACAATACCTTAAAAAACATTTTAGTTTTCCTCCTCATTATATGTATTTCACAAAACACTTTGGGAGATGAAAGTCCGACTGCTGCACCTGAGTGCTTAACCGAGACCCCAAGTGAGGGCGGTAATTGGCATAATATTTCAAACAGGCCGTGTATTTATTTTAACAATATGTACGCGAACTATACTACAGTCGCTATTCTCTTGGGAAGACAGTGGAACTATGGTAATAATGATGGTGTTGGTTCCCAAGGCTTAAATCTCACCAAAATTGAAAACACAAACTTATACTATATACAACAAGGCAGTTGGAACTATTATACCACTTTCTTGTTTATACAAGAGAATGGTTGGGGGGAATGGAAAGATAAAAAAGTAACAGACCGTAAGAATTCCGCCTCAAATTATACCAATACCTACAATGTGGATATGGACGGCGGTTATCATATGTTTACTGCATGTTGTGGTGAGAAAGGTGCTAACTTAGGCTATGTGAGCAATTCTAATCGCGATGCTGTGCTACAACCAAGACAAAATGTCAAGATAATGCTTTCTACAGATGGAGGCGTTACCTACACCGAATCTGTTTCCTATCTTGGTACTATCCAAGCCTCGCGCTACACAATGAGTAGTGACAACGCTGTTTCCAGTAGCAATAAGACACTCTCAGAAAGTGAATCGTATGCAACAGGTGTCATCTCTTCCTCCATCACATTCACGGCCTCTGCGACCCATACAGGTTATGAGTTTGTCGGTTGGGGAATAAGCGATGCCGGACCTACCAAAAAAGCAGACACCTATAATTATCTCATCGGTGGAGAAGCCACTATCTACGCCTACTACAAGAAAAACACACCTGTCTATACCGTTATGTTCCATGCGAACTGGCCTGGGAGTGACCCTGCGAGTGACCCTGCGGCACAGCAGGTGGAAGAGAATATGTGTGCGGCAAAGCCAAAGATGGCAGCGGTAAAATGGTATGAGTTGGAAGGGTGGTACACCGATGAGGCATGCACGGTACGATGGATGTTCGAGGAGCCTGTAACCCGAGACATGGACCTGTATGCCCATTGGATAGGTGGCAACTACCCGACGATGGCGGTGCATGCCAGTTTCCTCAACTGGGACGTTGGCGGTGCACAAAAGATGACCAAGTCGGAAGATGGGAAGAGTGCTTCCTACACCCACACTTTCACAGAGGCGGTTGCTGATAAGGAGTTCGGTCTGCGGGAGTATACCAATGAAGGAAACCAAGCAGATTGGTGGGCGTTCAAAAAGTCGTACGCACCCACTATCACAGAGAGCACGACCGTGCAGTTGTACAGCGAGAAAAAAATAACAAAAGACAGTACGACCAACATCAAGATTACGGTTAGCGAGCCGCAAGAGGTTACCTTCACCTTTGATTACGTGAGAAAGACACTGACGGTAAGTTATGCGTCGGACAACCAAAACAAGTATCGGCTGGTGTATGTGGAGTCCGCAGGCGGAGTTACCCAAGTCTTCCACCCGAGCCATACGATAGCCGCGGCAGATCATGCACGTATGGACACCGTCAGCCTGTACGTGAAACCCTATGCGCGCAAAGCCATAGGGAGCAATAGCAACGATTGCTATGTGTTGCTGCAGCAGATGACCGACGGCAAGGTGTGGGCAGAGAAACAGCGGATAGACGTGAAGGCGCAAACGAACATATTCACCACCAATGGCGTGTACAACTTTGTGCTGGTGCAAGATGGTAGTGGCGCTTCGTTGCCGGTAGAGAAGGTACTCCCGTACAGCGGCAACTACTATATCCGCTTGGGACTGGACAGGGACTATCGGAGCAGCGAGAAGGTGTTCCGCTTCAGCGACTATGCCAGCAAGTACGATGCGCGCTTCGACCACTATTTCTGCAAGTACGTAGAGGGCAGTGACGTGCGCTTCTGCGTGGCGTGCGATTACTCGGCGTGCGTGAGCGACACACTGGCGCAAGAGCCCGACGACGACCCTCACCACGACTATACCGACGCGAACGGCAAACTGCTGCATAATGCCAATGTGCGGTTTATGTGGAACAGCGAGAACAATAGTATCGACCGTGATTATCTTGCCGGCTCAGGCAGCAATGTGATCCTATTGAGCCAGTCGGGTATTTCCACCACGCAGGGCGGGGGGGCAGAAACGAATGTTGTGTTAACAGATGCGCAGAACTGGGTATATCAGCACGATGTGTATGCCGCGGTCGGAACACGTGTGAAGTTGCGCGTGAAGCCCTATAACGATGCCAACGAATATCTATATCTAAAAGGGAAGGACGGCGACTTCTCCAATGAGAATACGGTGGAACTCATTGGCGGCAGCACAGGGAAAACACTGAAAGTGCGCATGATATACGATTTCAAGTCGAATCACCTGATATGCGCTTGGTTACCCGAACAGAGCTATACGATAGAGGGTGAATTGTCTCTGAACTCCGACCTGATACTTATTCGCAAGGAACATAACGATGCACAGCAGATCACCTTCAAAGGTGATAATGCCCAAATCACCAAAGTCAGTCAGGCATACGGCGTATTGAGTTTGTCACGAAGCCACTTCGGGAACAAGAATGTGTCGGATAATGCCAAGAAATTCTACTGGATTTCCTTCCCGTTTGATGTGCACCTGTCCGAGGTGTTCAGCGCACTGACCTATGGCAAAGACTATGTGCTGAAGTACTACGACGGCGTCGAACGCGCTGAAAAGGGGTGTTGGAAAGACTCGCCTTCGTTCTGGAAGATGTACCGCAGCACGGAGGGCGTTAAGCTGGAGAAAGGAAAGGGCTATCTCCTGCATGTCAACATTAGCGACACCGCTTCTTTCTTTGCAAAAGGAAACACAGAGGTCAATATCTATTTCCCCTCCGCCAACACCGACTCCATGACCATCAGCGGAAAGATAGATAGCACCGCGGTACCCCAACACCCTTGCACCATTCAGCGCGACCACCGCAATATCTACGACTCCAACTGGAACCTGATTGGCGTACCGGCTTGGGCAAATGTGAACGATATGGACTTGCCAAAAGCCACAGTGATAGAAGGCATCAGCGTGAAGTTCCTATACGACTATGTTCCCGATAAGAACGGCTACAACACCGTGGACGCCACCCAATACAACTTCGGCAGCATGAAAGCCTATATGGTGCAGTTTGCAGGAACTATCCATTGGAAAGAAAAATCGATTACGCCTTCTCAGAAACCCTTGCGCGCTCCTGCTGCCGCCAACGAAAAGACCATCCGTTTGGACCTGCTGCGCGGCGAGGAAAGGCTCGACCATACCTTTGTGCAATTGTCTGATAACGAAGGTATAACCGAAGGATTTGATCTCAACAGCGACCTCACCAAAGTGCATAACCAAGGCTGCAACCTCTACACCCTGATTGGCAGCGAGCAGATAGAAGCGGCAGCGAACATCCTGCCTATGAGCGAGCGCACCATCTATGTGCCTGTCGGGGTCAGCGTGGACAGCGACGGCACCTACACCTTTGCCCTGCCCGAAGAGATGGAGGGGATGGATGTGCGTATCGCCGACGCCGAGACGGGCTACACCCACAACCTGCTCTTCTCGCCCTACGAGGTGTCGCTCACCGCTGGCACCCATACCCAGCGTTTCTCGCTGGAGATACACGCGTCGAGCCAAGTAACCACCGGCTGCTCGGAAACCGACGCGGCGGGAGAGCGGCTCCGCAAAGTGCTACTGAACGGGCAACTCCTATTGCAAACAGGCGAGAGATTGTACGACGCGCAGGGCAAACGGCTGTGGTGAGCACCGCAGCATAGTGCCCCACTCGCGTGCAAGGATACATAAAAAAGACTGCCCGAAAGATTGTCGGGCAGTCTTTTTTTATGGCATGGCTTCGGTTATTCAAATGCCCCCATCTGCAGCATGGACACCTCCTTGGGTGTGAGGAAACGGTACTTGCCGCGCGCCACATTCTTCTTGGTCAGTCCCGCAAACGAGACGCGGTCGAGTTGCATCACCTTGTAGCCCACCTTCTCAAACATACGGCGCACCACGCGGTTCTGCCCCGAGTGGATTTCCAAACCGATATGGCGTCGGTCGCTCTTGGGGAACTCCAATGCGTCGGGGACAATCTTCTCGTCATCAAGCAAGATTCCTGCACGCAGAGTAGCCTCATCGGTCTCGTCTAAATCGCGGTCGAGCGTAGCGGCATAAATCTTCTTCTTGCCGTACTTCGGGTGCGTCAGTTTCGCCGCAAGGTCGCCATCGTTGGTGAGTAGCAATACGCCCGTTGTGTTTCGGTCGAGCCGTCCCACAGGGTAGATTCGCTCCGAACAAGCGTTACGCACAATGTCAATCACGGTGTTTCGCTCCTGCGGGTCGTCCGTGGTGGTAACGGTGTTCTTCGGCTTGTTGAGCAGGATATAAACCTTCCGCTCGCGGCGAACCGGCTGGTCGTGGAACTGCACCTTGTCGGTCGGAAGGACTTTCACGCCCAAGGAATCGACAACCACACCGTTGACGCTGATGACACCGGCTTGGATGAAGTCGTCTGCCTCACGACGCGAGCAGATACCCGCATTGGCAAGGTACTTGTTCAGGCGGATAGGCTTCGTAGGGTCTTCGTACTGCTTGTGGAACGCTTGGCGCTTGCGCTCGCTATACACCCCGTTGTTGCGTTGCGGACGCGGGCGGAAAGAGCGCGGTTGGTCCGGTGCACCTTCCGCAGAATAGTTGTTGAAGCGAGGACGGCGCTGATAGCCGTTCTCGTTGGGGTTGTTGTATCTCGTGTTCGGACGCTGTTCTCCTCCCTCGGCATTGAACCTCGGGCGCGGCGTAACGCGCTCTGCACGCGGCTGGTCGCTCCCGGAACGAGAGAAACGCTGACGAGGACGACTGCCCTCACGACGGCTGTTGTAGCCATCCGAGGAACCTTGGTAACCGCCTTCACGACGGGGAGAGAAACCTCCCTCACGATGAGAATTGTCGGGATTGAAACGGGGGCGACGCTCGCCTTCACCGTTATGGTCATGGTTTTCGTTGTACATATCTTTCTTGTCCTTATTATTCATAATTAAGGAATTATGAGTGCGCGCGGCATAGGGCACGCTCGCCTCATAATCCCAAATAACCATACAGAGTAGCCCTCACGGGTTACGCGCACGCTCACGCGCGCCTAATCTACCATTTAGGCTTCTGCTGCCTGCTCGATAGCCAGTTTACCACGATAGTAGCCGCAAGAGGGGCATACGGTGTGGTAGATGTAGTGTGCACCGCAGTTCGGGCAGATTGCCAATGCGGGTACCGTCAGTTTGTCATGCGTACGACGCTTCGCTTGTCTGGTGTGCGATTGTCTTCTTTTAGGATGTGCCATAATTCTGTTTAATTTTTACGATTTATCGTTAATAAGTTGCTGACTCTACCTCAGCGGCGTTTCGTGCCACGCAGAATTGCCCTACTCTGCCGCCTCCGTGTCGTCCATATCTTCATCTTCCGGTTCGGTGCAGAGGTGGCTTTGGAGAAGAGCATCCATCTGAGGATTGCAGCCACCGGGCTGGTGACTATGCACCAAAGGAAGATTCACAATTACTAATTCATAGGCGAGCCACTCGAGGTCAAGGGTCTTGGTGTCTTCATCCAAATCCATATCGTCCTCAGCGTCCACCACAATATCCATAGGGTCTAAGCAGCGGTCGCAGACCACCTGCACCGTGCCTTCCACCCTTATCCGAAGGTCGAAGTCGCGTTCACGCAGGTTGAGATCAGCGTGCGCCTGCACCGTCCCCCCCAACAGTTCCGTCTTTTCGACAGACTGCAAATAGGTATTATCCAACTGATAATCAAACGAATATCTACCTATTTCAAGGGTAGATAACTCGATAATATGTGGTGTCTCAGTGGTCATCGCGCAAAAATCGGCTGCAAAGTTACGACTTTTTTTCGAGATACGCAAGTTTTTCTTGATTTTTCTTTGAAAAAAAGGTTTTTCCCACCCCCGAGGAAAGCATTGTACTCGAATAACGAAACTGCTTCCGCCCGTCCATCTCCCTCGCGGGTCTATCGGAACATTATCGCGGGTCTATCGCAGGTCTATCGCGGGTTGCTCGCTCGTCGCAAGGCGAACAAATTGCCCCCTCCGACTGTGTAGTCGGAGAGAGCAAGTCAAACCAAAGGATTTCGGAGCCGAACCGTTAGAGTTCCAAATCTCCGTCGTGCTCCTCGTGCCACGGCAAACCGTGCACATTGAGCATGTCCATGAAGGGGTCGGGGTCGAACTCCTCCACATTGTGCACGCCGGGCTTGAGCCATTTGCCCGTGAGCATCATCATCGCGCCTATCATCGCCGGCACGCCCGTGGTGTAACTCACGCCCTGCATGCCCGTCTCCTCGTAGGCAGCGCGGTGCGAGCAGTTGTTCCACACATAGTAGGTGTGCTCCTGACCGTCGTTGCCGATACCGCGAATGCGGCAGCCGATAGAGGTCTCGCCGTCGTAGTTCTCGCCCAACTCCTTGGGGTTCGGCAGCACGGCTTTCAAGAATTGCAAAGGCACTATCTTCACCACTTCATCGCCTGTGCCATCGGCTTTCGGCGCTTTGTACTCTATCTCATCGATACGCGCCATGCCGATGTTTTGAATCACATCAAGGTAGTTCAAGTACTGCTGCCCGAAGGTCATCCAGAAGCGCGCACGCTTGATGGTGGGGTAGTTGATAACGAGCGACTCTATCTCCTCGTGGTGGAGCAGGTAACTCTCCTTCGGACCGATATTCGGATAGTGGAGCGTCTTGTGAATCTCCATCGGCTCCGTCTCGTGGTATGCGCCGTTCTCCCAATAAAGCCCCTTCTGGGTAATCTCACGGATGTTGATTTCGGGGTTGAAGTTGGTGGCAAACGCCTTGTGGTGGTTGCCCGCGTTGCAGTCCACGATGTCGAGATAGTGAATCTCCTTGAAGTAGTGCTTCGCCGCATAGGCGGTGAAGATAGAGGTTACACCCGGGTCGAAGCCGCAGCCGAGCAGCGCGCAGAGACCCGCTTTCTCGAAACGCTCGCGGTATGCCCATTGCCATGAGTACTCGAAGTGCGCTTCGTCTTTCGGCTCGTAGTTGGCGGTGTCCATGTAGTGTACCCCTGCTTCGAGGCAGGCATCCATGATGGTCAAGTCCTGATACGGCAGGGCAAGGTTGATACACAGCACAGGCTTGTACTCCTTCATCAGCGCTACCAACGCTGCCACATCGTCAGCGTCCACTTGTGCAGTGGTGATAACAGACTGCAAGCCGTTCTTCGTGTAGTGCTTCGCGCGGATGGCTTCCGCCGTCGCATCGCATTTCGACTTGGTGCGGCTCGCGATACAAATCTCACCGAACACATCGGGATTCTGAGCCAACTTGTGGGCTGCCACGGTGCCTACACCTCCACAGCCAATCAATAATACTCGATTCATAGGACTCTCCCCAACCCTCCCTACAAGGGAGGGAGTTGGGAAATTAGTTTTAGTTAGACAATAGTTATTTTATACTCTCCCCCTCGCGGGGTCCCCGCAAGCAACGCGCAGTGGGGTGCTCTTGTAGGGGGAGTAGGAGGGGGTCCTGGGCCCCGCAGGGGCTTTTACTCCCTTTCCAAATAGGTATATCCGTACAATCCGGAGCGGTAGTTGGAGAGGAACTCTTTACCCTCGGCGAGGGTGATTTTCCCTGCTTTCACCGACTTCGTTACCCAAGTCTCCAGCGTGCGCACCATCTTCTTCACATCGTACTCCGTCCAGCGCAGCACATCCTGCACGCTCTCGCCGTCGATGGTCTGCTCGATGGAGTAGCCCTCGTCTTTCATCGCGATATGCACGGCGGTAACATCGCCGAAGAGGTTGTGGATAGTTCCCAAGATTTCCTGGTACGCCCCCACGAGGAAGACACCAATATAGTAGGGCTCGCCTTTGCGCAACGAATGCACGGGCAGCGATTTCGTCAGCGTCCCCTCCGAGACATATTTCTGTACCTTGCCGTCCGAGTCGCAGGTGATGTCTTGTATCGTCGCATGGCGGTCGGGCATCTCATCGAGCCGTTGGATAGGCATGATGGGAAATACTTGGTCTATCGCCCATGTGTCGGGCATGGATTGGAAGAGCGAGAAATTGCAGAAGTACTTGTCTGCCAGCAGTTTATTCACTTTCTCCAATTCCTCGGGCACGCGCCGCATCTGGTTCGCCAGCGACGCTATCTCGCGCGTTACCGACCAGTAGAGTTTCTCTATCTGAGCGCGGGTGCGAAGGTCTATCAGTCCGTGGCTGAACAGTTCCACCACCTCGTCGCGTATCTGCTCTGCGTCGTGCCAACTCTCCAACGCCGAGCGCTGCGTCAGGTTGTCCCATATCTCGTACAGGTCTTTTACCAACTGGTGGTCATTCTCTCCCACTTCCCATTCCTCGGGCATCTCGGGCAGGTGCGCCGTTTCCAGCACCTCCATGATGAGCACCGTGTGGTGGGCACTGAGCGAGCGCCCGGACTCCGTGATGATATTCGGGTGCGGCAGTCCGTTCTTGTCCGCAGCCTCTATCAGTCCGTACATGATGTCGTTCACATACTCTTGGATAGAGTAGTTGACCGACGACTCCGAGTTGCTGGACCGCGTGCCGTCGTAGTCCACGCCCAATCCCCCGCCGGCGTCCACAAACTCCACGGGGAAGCCTAATTTGTGCAATTGCACATAGTATTGCGCCCCCTCGCGGATGGCAGTCTTCACATTGCGGATGTTCGTTATCTGGCTGCCGATATGGAAATGTATCAGTTTCAAGCAGTCGTGCATGTGGTGGGCATCCAGCGTCTCAAGGGCTTCCAGCAACTCGCTGCTCGTCAGTCCGAACTTCGACGCGTCGCCGCCCGACTCTTCCCATTTGCCCGAGCCCACCGACGCCAACTTGATACGGATACCTATGTTCGGTCGCACACCCAGCCGCTCCGACACCTTCGCGATGAGTTCCAACTCGTTGAGTTTCTCCGCCACGATATAGATATGCTTGCCCATCTTCTGCGCGAGCAACGCCAACTCGATATACGCCTCGTCTTTGTAGCCGTTGCAGATGATGATGGAGTCGGGCTCTTGGTTGACGGCTATCACGGCGTGCAACTCCGGCTTGCTGCCCGCTTCCAACCCGATGTTGAACTTCTTACCGTGGCTCACTATCTCATGCACCACGGGCTGCATCTGGTTGACCTTGATAGGATACACCAAGAAGCACTCGCCCTTGTAGCCGTACTCTTTCGCGGCATGCTCGTAGCATTCGTTCATGCGCTCGATACGGTTCTCGATGATATCCGAGAAACGCAACAGCACGGGCGGCTGTATGTCGCGCAATGCCAACTCGTCAATCAGTTCGCGGATGTCAATCTGATTGTCGTCTTTCTTGGGGGTTACTACCATGTGCCCTTTTTCGTTGATGTCGAAATAGTTCACGCCCCAACCCTGCAGGTTGTACAGTTCTGCACTATCTTTTATATGCCACTTTTTCATAATTATCTCGCTATGCTCGGTAATAAGTAATTCGCCCTTCGGGCTGTAATAAGTAATATCGCACTATGCATATTACCTATTACTTATTACTTAACATCAGTCCATCCTATTTAAGTAATCTTCGTAGG
>JALFGC010000102.1 GCA_022777485.1 Bacteroidales bacterium | reverse complement strand
TTTGTAATCTAATAGTTCTATAACAACTTATTGTTTAGAACTTGATGATAATCAGCAACTTGCGATGTGTTATAGAATTAAAAAATGCAGCCTTTTGGGGGCTGCATTTTTTGTATATAGACCTTTTATTGGAGTTCTATTGAGCCGCAGACTCAGGTAGGCAGGGTGAGAGAAACATAGCACACGCTTTATCATACCGTTATCTCGCCTAATATATTGATACGCACTTTATGAGGATGTTGGGAGAATAGCGCCTTTATACTTGCTAATAATTTCAGTTTCTCCATCACCTGGCTCTTTCTCATATCCAATTTACCTTCGTATTTATCATCTACCTTTGTCTCGGTATGATAGCGGAAATAATATTGGTTATGAGAAACTTTTTGCACGCGATAGAGATATTTGTTCAGCGTTCGGTAATCATGTTCCTGCATCGCCGTCTCAAACTCCAAATCATCCATGCCCAAGATAAACATCTCGTTTTGCTGCATCGATAGCACGAACTCCCAATCGTCTTGCGGTAGGCCTGCTAAAACTTCCTGCGGTATGTCCTCCCTATCCAGCAACTCGTTCCATAGCGCTTGCGGCTGCTCTACGACCACGGGCAACCCGTATCGCTTGCGTTCTACGGCTTGCCAGAAAGTTACAGCCAACTCTTGCGGCTTACCTTCTTTATCGCGGTAAACGGCAATATGGTGGTTGTTCCCGAGTTTGGCATAGCCGATAGGCTGACCCTCCTTGTCCCTGCTTATCACCGCCACAGAACTGTCTTTCAAGCCCGTATAGCAACGGACGGATTTGATTACCATACCATCTGCGGACTCCAATACATTTGCAAACGCATTCTTCGCATTGCCGCCGCAGAATGCCAACCGCTCTTCCACCAAGCGCTTGATGGTGGGGTCAACGATATTCTCTACCTTAAAAGACGGGTGCGTCAAAGGATACTTCACCACATATCGGTCGCCTAACTTTCCGTAGATAGTCTCTTCGGTCAGTGCACCCCGCGGCACGAGCAAGCCTTGCTGCACCAAGACGCGCTTGCCGTTTCTGTACACATAGCGCTTCCCGGGAGAGGTTACCTTCTTTCCCGCACGGAACGATACCAAGATGCCATCCACCTTCTCCAGCACTTCTTGGGTGCTGAAATGCGGTTGCGCCAGCAGCCACTTCTCCAACAACGAATACTCCGCATCCCAATGGTAATCTTTCTGGCGCACTACGGCAATCATCTCCTCATGCGAAGCCTTCAGCCTGTTCAGTTTCTGTATGTAGTAGGGCTTCGTCAGGGCTATCGTCAGGGCATCTATGGCGTGGTGGCGGTGGTCAATACGCTTGCTCCAATCCTTGATACGCTCCTCCTCCCGTCCGCTCTTCGTGCGCACTACCGCGGTCATCTCTGCTGCTTGGTAGCGAGGGAAATTCAGGGTATGCAATATCTCGTCGTAGCCCCATGTATGGCGCAGGAAGTCCGTAACACTGCCGCTCGTGGCGCTTACAAGACGAATGCTCTGTTGCAGTATCTCCATCGCCTTGCGGGAGATATACTGGCTCTGCCGCAGTTGGCGGTCGATGAAATCCGAAGGAATATCCTCCGTCCGCCATAGCAGGTGTTTATACTTGGTGGTACTAATCTTGCCGTCCTTCTTGCCGCCGTTGTACAACTGCTCTACCCGATGCAGGTAGGCTTCATATTCGCCGGCAGACTTCTTCTCCATAAACTCTCGCGCGGTCCGGTTGCCTTTGGCTTGGTTGCAAGCGCGGCAGGCAAGCACCTTGTTGCTGAAACTGTCATCGAACAGCACGCTCTGCGGAATGATATGCTCTATCTCCCCATCGGAGCCATTCATGACATCAGCGGCAGAAATACCTTTTTCGCAATAGAAGCACTTTTGCTCGCTCTCTTCCCACAACTTATACTTAAGGATACGCGCGCGCGTAGGCGTCAAGCCATAGTCTTCCTTTATTCTATTGGCTACCTCCTTATTCCTCTTCTCGTTCTCGTTGTTGCGTTTGTCGGCATTCTCCCGCTCGCTTTGGCTTTGCTTCAGTTCGCGCGCCAACTCCACATGCACCTCATCTATCTCGCCGTACTCGGCGCGCAGCGCATTGACCACATTTATCATCTGATTGAGAATCTTCTCTACAAGCGGTTGCCGCAGTTCGCCCTTCTTTATCAAGGGTATCTCAGACAGCAGCATACGGCTGTCGCGCTCGGCGGCGGTTTGGCTGTTGGAGTGGTTCACATCCACTGCCTCGCATGCCTCGCTGTACTTCATGCCCTCCATCAAGTAAGGCAGTATCTTGCGGATGAACTTATGCGACTTGTTGGAGTAGCCGGGTTTCACAAAGTCTATCTTGCACAGGGCTTCCAAGACGCTTTCATCATGGATATCGAAGTTCTTTTGCAAGGTATGTCGCAGTTCCCCCTCATCGTGTATCGAGTAGAGACTATGCCACAAGCGATAGAGCGTGCAGTCTTCTGCCGAGGGCGCTATCTGCGTTCGCGTAAGCACCTCGCCCGTAACCTCATCCACCATATCAACCGACTTGATTGGCAAGTCCTGTGCTAACAAGTCCTCAATCTTACCTTTTTCCAAGCCCTCCAAGGCTTTGCGCAACTGCAAGAGCGTGCTGTTGCCCTTTATCCCCTTATCCAGTTGCTTCGTCCCCTTCCATCCTGACTTGGCAGGCAAGCCCAATATCTTCAATACATCCTTTATGCTCAGTTTGTCATGGGTACACAGATGTTCTACCATCGCCTGCCGTTCGGCGACAGTGATGGGATACTTCTCCATCTCCTGATTGGTCAGTTCGATGTTGTTTACCGCCTCCCATGCGGCGCAGAGTTGCGCAAGGGGAGATGTGCGCGGAGCACATTTCGGACCTATCGTTATCACCTTGCCCGTTTCATGGATGGTAAACGGCTTGGATTCAAACTCACACAGGCTTACCAAATGTTTGCACGATTTCAGAGGACGCTGGTAGAATATCACGCGGTTGCGCACCTCCGCTATCCATTCATCCGTCAGCACATCGGGATAAAACGCTTTCTGCACATCCATGATTCGGTCAAACTCCTCCATATAGGCTGCGCGAGGATACACCTCACCCTTGACGCGGAAAGTATAGTAAGGACCACTCGGACGCATCACGGCGGAAGCGACCAACTGCTGATACATATGCTGCCCGATAGTCAGCCCCTCCTCTTTTAGCGCAGCATAGCGGCTGTTTACTTCTTCTACATAGCCCGTTGGATTCTTGTCGCTACCTTCGTCGGCTTTGCTATGCTTGTAGCCGCGCTTCTGATTCAGATGGTATAGCACGCGACCTATCTGCTGCAGCGATAATTGACACCCGGGCGTGGCGGCGTTGCTGCGCAACTCCCATAAACCTATCTGACGCTCTGCTTGAAAATCGGGTAACATTCCCTTCTCCCGCAACCGCTCCGTCAACGCAGCACGACGCTGCTGATAGCGATTTAGCCCCTTGCGCGCTGTACGGCGAGCCGTGCGTTCGGCATTGATAGTGATTGCCTGACCTTTGGAAAACTTATCCACATCGGTTGACTCAATGGGTACGATGCGGCTACCCATACCCACTATCTGACGCAATTGACCGTCTTGTTCTTCGATGAGTGCCCAGCCTATTGACCCTACGCCCAAATCTAATCCGAGAACTTTCCTGCTACCACTCTCTATGGTCTCTTTGTCCGTTGCCATTTGCATTGCTATTTTGATGGTTAAATTATGCGAATCACGAGAAATAACGCCGCAAATTTACCTATTTTTGTTGAAATACGCAAGTTTTCACAAAAAAAAGTTCAAGATATTTGCATATTCAAAAAAAATGTTGTACTTTTGCAGCACAAAATTTCAAGACATACACAATAAGGATTTTATTCCGATGTGTAAACATTCAAGAGGGGAACGCGAAAGCGAACTCCTCTTTTTCCCCTTAAAGGGGGAGTATCCAAAGTCTCCCTTTAAGGGAGATTTAGAGGGTCTTGAGATTTAGAGGGTCTTGGGTCTTTAGAGGGTCTCTATTTCTTCAATCTCGTGCTATAGCCGCCAGCGCGTTCAGCGTCAGCCGTGAGAAAGCATAATCGTCCAACTGCGACCAATCCACCGCCATCGTCCCCGCTATCGCGGGAAGCGTCTCCACGGGCAGGTAGAAGAAACGCGCATGAAGCCGCTGGTGCGACAACACATGCGTGAAATCCCTGTACACCACCCCCTTCTCGGCAGCCAACAGCCCACCCTCGGTCTCGAGCAGAGGAAACTCATACAGGTGCTGCCAGATGTCCCTCTCGGTACGCTGCCGAATCAGTGTCTGAGGCGCTGCACCCGCGTGCGCGCGAGATACATATATATAATAGTTCAGATACCGGTCGCGCAGTTGCGGACGAGGCTTACGAACAGGCAGCAGGTCCGCCGTGTGGTGCCGGTAACCCAGACAGTGCACTTGTAGCGGACACAACGAGCAACGGCTCTCTTCGCTCGCAGATGAACACAGCACGGGCGTGCAGTACAGCGCACCAAACTCCATCAAGGCGGAGTTGAACAAACGCGCGTTTTCTCTGTCCAAAATCTCACCTATCAAGTGGTGAAAATGCTTCTTCCCCTGCGTCGTGTCGAACGGCATATCGCAGTCGAACAGACGCGCGACCACGCGATACACATTCCCATCCATCGCGGGATATGGCAGGTTATAGGCAAAGGACGCTATCGCACCCGCCGTGTAGTCCCCCACACCGGGTAACATCCGTATCTGTTCAAAGGTCGTCGGAAACGGCAGCCAACCCTGCTCCACTATCATCTGCGCCGCCTTGTGCAGATTCCGAGCACGCGAATAATAGCCCAGCCCCTGCCAATACCGAAGCACCTCATCCTCTGCAGAGGATGCAAGCGTTCGCACATTGGGGAAGCGTTCCATAAAACGCACGAAATAGTCCATCCCCTGTGCCACGCGGGTCTGTTGCAGGATAATCTCCGAAATCCATATAGAATAGGCATCATCGGTCTCCCGCCAGGGCAGCACCCGCTTATTCTGCTCATACCATCGATACAACGCCGAATATATTTGCATAGTAGTCAGTTTATCAGTATATATGTTTATCAGTTTATGAGTTAGCATGCGCCCTCATAATTCCTAATTCTTAATTCTTAATTCTTAATTCCCAATTATCACATCCCCTTTTTCGAGTGCAAAATTACAAAAAAATACACAAAAATGCAATTTTTTTTCGAAAAAACTTTTGTATTTCAATAATTTATAGTAACTTTGCAGAAATTTTCGCGGATACGAGAATTAAAACACACTTTTACGCACAAAATTATTTCGAAATACTAACTTTTAACTGGTAAAGATTAACTGTTATGACTAAGGCAGAACTTATCACCGAAATTGCTATCAAGACCGGGTATGACAAAAAGACCATTGGTCATATCCTCGAGTCCGCGATGAGCAACATCAAAAAAACAGTGGCTAACGGAGAGAGTGTGTACCTCAGAGGATTCGGTACTTTCTCCACGAAAACGCGCGCCGCTAAAGTCGCTCGTAACATCCTCGCCAACACTACCGTAGAGGTTCCCGAGCACAAGATTCCTTCCTTCAAGGCGTCCAACGAGTTCGCTCAAACCGTACGATAAGCAAGAACTAAAGAAAACAACATATTTATTAACCATTTTAATCACTTACAATTATGCCAAACGGAAAGAAGCATAAGAGACATAAGATGTCTACTCACAAGCGTAAAAAACGTTTGCGTAAGAATCGTCATAAGCATAAGTAAGACGATTTAGCGTGTATGTTCAATACTGTTCAGGGTAGTCGCCAATCGTAATTATTTTGACAACAAGACAAGGAAACAATATGCAATTCCCCCGAAGGGGGATGGACATATTGCAAATTGTCAAGTTGTCAAATCACACAAGGCGCTACCATTGAACTCTATTGAACTCATTTTTATTTTTATCTTTGTAATATGAAAAGCGAATTGATTGTGGATGTACAGCCACAGGAGATTGCTATAGCGCTTACCGAGGATGACCGACTACAAGAAGTCAATCGCGAAAAACGAAATCAAGACAACTTCGCCGTCGGAAACATCTACTACGGCAGGGTCAAAAAAGTGATGCCCGCGCTCAACGCAGTCTTCGTGGATGTTGGCTATGAGAAAGAGGCTTTTCTCCATTACTTGGATTTGGGGGCACAATTCCGAACGCTGCGCTCGTATGTTACGAAAGCAGTCTCAGACAGACGAAAAGTGCCGACAATTGACAAAATCAAACGCGAACCCGAGGTCGGAAAAGAAGGACAGATAGCCGATGTACTCAAAGTAGGAGACCCTATCCTCGTACAGGTTACCAAAGAGCCTATCAACACCAAGGGACCGCGACTGACAGGGGAAATCAGTATCGCCGGACGAAACATGGTGCTCATTCCTTTCGCGGATGGCGTCATGGTCAGCCAGAAAATCAAACGAGAAGCAGAGCGCTCAAGACTCAAGCAGTTGCTCCTTTCTATCAAACCCCAAGGATTCGGCATTATCATTAGAACCGTTGCAGAAGACAAAAGGGCAGCAGAACTCGACAACGAACTCAGACTGCTCCTGCAACGATGGGAAGAAGCCGTCAAATCGCTCCAGAAAAAAGAACCCGTCAGCCTCGTATGTGAGGAAATTGGTCGAACTATCGGTATCATCCGGGATGTCTTGTCTCCCGACTTCACATCCATACAAATCAACGACCAAGCCGTTTACGACGAAGTAAGACAGTATCTGGAACTCATCGCGCCGGAAAGCGCGAACATTGTGAAACTCTACCAAGGGACACAACCTATCTTTGACAAGTTTGACATCACTCGACAGATGAAGACGGGCTTGGGAAGAGTCGTCGGATTCAAACACGGAGGATACCTCATCATTGACAAGACGGAAGCACTCTTTTCCATTGATGTCAACTCCGGAAGCAAGAAAATCTTCGAGGACCAAGAGGAAAACGCATACCAATTCAACATGCTCGCTGCAGACGAATTGGCGCACCAACTCAGGCTCAGAGACATCGGCGGAATCATCATCGTGGACTTCATCGACATGGACTCCAAAGAGCACCAACAGCAACTCTACGACCATATGCGCAAACTCATGGAAAGAGACCGCGCAAGGCATAATGTGCTGCCGCTCAGCAAGTTCGGACTCATGCAAATCACAAGACAACGAGTCAGACCAGCCGTTGAGATGGAGGTCATGGAAGTCTGCCCAACATGCATGGGAAAAGGAAAAGTACAACCCACCCTGCTCTTCACAGACCAAGTACAAGAAGACATCGAACATATGTCCGAACACTTCGGTCAGGGACTCAGGCTACACCTACACCCCTTCATTTACGCCTATGCCACCAGAGGGTTATTCACCAGTTTAGCCTCTAAATGGAAACGCAAATACGGCGTCAAGGTGATTGAAAACCAAAGTCTTGGTATGCTCGAAACACGATTCTTCGACAAACAAGGCAAGCAACTGCAAATGCCCAAAGAGGAGAAGAACGAATCCGTAAAAGAGCCGAAGAAAGAGTCGGCACCCGAGTCGAAGAAAGAGACGGTAAACGAGCCGAAGAAAGAGTCGGCACCCGAGCCGAAGAAAGAAACGGTGAACGAGCCGAAGAAAGAGAAATCTGCCAACGCTCCCACCGAGGCAAAGCAGCCGGTATCCGAGCCTCAAAAGCCCAAGAAGAAGGCAAAGCCCGAGCAACAGGCTACGCCCGAGCAAAAGGCAAAGCCTGAGCAAAAGAAGGCTGCACCCAAGAGGTCAAAACAGCCCAAGCAACCCAATCCCCAAACGGAGAAAAGTAACAACGAAGAAAACTTAACAGAGTAACAACGAACAGAGTTACAAGAGTAACAACGAACAGAGTTACTACGAATAAAAGTTACACAACGAAGACCACCGCCTGCCTTGCAGACGGTGGTCTTTTATATTTGAACCATATTTGAATATATTTGTTGATATAGCAAAGTAGCGTCTTTATTTTCGCGGGTCTATCGCGGGTCTTTCGCGGGTCTTTCGCGGGTCGACCGCAGGTCCTCTGCGAACGCTTCCGCCTCACGCAGTTGCTCTATCTTTCCCACATCCATCATCCGATACCCCTCCGGCACATACCCACGAATCACCTCTTCGGAATGGTGCGCGCACACATGCAGATACAGGTCTATCAGCGAGAACTTCTCCCCTCGCTCTTCGGCGACCTCGTCCATATACCCCAACATCCGTGGCGACACCACCTGCATGCCCGAGAACGCCAGGCGGCTACAACTTTCCAACGCCGCTCGCGCGCCCGCAGGTCGGACCTCTCCCGTCCCCATATGTGTCCATCCGCGAAGCCTCTGCGCCTCATCTAACAGCAGATACCGCTGCGTCTGCCGGCGGCTCACCACCACCGTGCCGATATCCTCTGCTCGGTGCGCAGAAAGCAGCGCCTCCACGCGGATATTGCTCAGGATATCCACATTGCACACCAACCACGGTGTCTCGTCTCCATCGCCATACGCACGCATGGCTTTTCTGAGCCCGCCGCCTGTATCCAGCAGCCCATTGCGCTCATCGCTGATAACCACGCGCCCCTCATCGCGCTCATGCGTCCGTAGATACGCCTCCACCTGCTCGGCATAGTGGTGCACATTCACCACTATCTCTCGTATCCCTGCGCCCCATAGCATATCCAACTGCCACTGCAGCAGAGGTTTTCCCGCCAGCGGCAGCAGTGCCTTCGGGTGGTGCTCCGTAAACGGCTTCAGACGCGTTCCAAGCCCCGCAGCAAATATCATCGCTTTCATAATTGTGGCTGCTCTCTGTGGATTAGTTCAACATGAATACCCGGGAAACGCTCTCGGAGGTGTCGCGCCGTAGCATCTGCGCAATACACCGAGCGGTGCTGACCTCCTGTGCAGCCGAAGGCTACTTGCAGGTGGTTGAAGCCACGCGACACAAAACGCTCCACATGATGGTCGATGAGCCGATACACACTCTCGAGGAAGGTCAGTATCTCGCCATCATGCTCGAGATAGTCCACCACCTCCTTATCTCTGCCCGTCAGGTGTTTATAGGCGTCATATCGCCCGGGGTTGTGCGTAGAGCGGCAGTCGAACACATACCCTCCACCGTTTCCCGACTTGTCCTCGGGAATCCCTTTCTTAAAGGAGAACGAATAGACGGTCACGGTGAGTGGCACTTCCGCCTCAAGGAGGTGCGGTCGGAAGTTTATCCCGATACTATCGGGAGCCGCACCATCGGAGACGCATGAGCCCTCGGGGGTGTCTCGCCTGCGGTCAAGCACAGTCTCCCCCACCGCCAGAAGCACACGGCTTATCTCGGGATAGGCAACGCGCAGGGCAGGGTGCAACTCCAGCAACTCAAATGCGTTACGCAGCGCGTAGGGTATCGACTGCAAGAAGTGGGGTTTTCGTTCGAAGTACCCTCGGAACCCGTATGCCCCCAGCACTTGCAGCGTACGAAACAGCACAAACACCCCTATCTGCTCCTGTGTGAAGGGCTGTACACCATTCCCACGCGCCGTGGCTATAAGCCGCCTCTCATCTTCGTATTCGCCTATCAGTTCCTGCCTCAAAGCCGCAGGGAAGTTCGCCTTTGCTTGCCATAGGAACGAGACCAAGTCATACAACACAGGTCCCCTCCTACCGCCTTGAAAGTCTATCAGGTAAGGCGCTCCATTACGTATCATCACATTTCGCGACTGGAAGTCCCTGTACATAAACCCCGTCTCCGGACAGGCGAGCAGCGCGTCCGCCAGCCGATGGAAATCCGCCTCTAACGCAGGCTCCGAGAACTCCTCCTCCGTGGCTTTCAGGTAGCAGTACTTAAAGTAATTCAGGTCCCAGAACACCGACTGCCTGTCGAACGCGGGCACAGGGTAGCACACGCTCCAGTCTATCCCCTCAGCGCCCTCGGTCTGCACATGTGCCAGCAGACGCACCACGCGCCGCAGCATATCTTTCTCCGCCTCCGAGAAGCAGCCTGTCTCTCGTCCCTGACGAATATAGTCAAACAGCAGCGTATCCCCCAAATCCTCTTGGGTATATTCCATTTCGTCCTCGCTCACGCGGTACACCTCGGGCACCGGCAATCCCTTGCATCTGAAGTGCTTCGCAAGGTATATGAACGCATGGTTCTCCGCACGGCATGTCCCCACCACGCGCACCACGCTCCGCCCGGTCTCATCCACCGTGCGACTATATTGTCTATTACTCCCTGCCTTCATACCTTTTAGAATTAAGAATTAAGAATTAAGAATTAAGAAAAAATCGTTCGAAGCGTAGCGTAGATAAGAATTATGAGGGCGCATACTCTGAGAATTATGAATTAACAATGCTCTCATAATTCTTAATTCTTAATTCTTAATTCATAATTATTTCCTATGTACCACGCTTCCCGACGCTTGGTGGGTAGCCAGCACCAGCACTTCCGCCACCTGCACATGTGCAGGTGCGCTTGCGGCGTATAGTGCCACATCGGCTATGTCTTCGCCTGTCAGCGGCGTGATACCCTTGTACACATTGTCTGCGCGCTCTTTGTCTCCGTGGAATCGCGTAACGCTGAAGTTCGTCTCCACCAGTCCGGGCTTGATGTTCGTAACCCGCAGCGGTGTCGGTGCAAGGTCCATACGCAGCCCGTCCGACAGGGTCTTCACAGCCGCCTTCGTCGCGCAATAGACAGCCCCGCCCGGGTATGCCGCGTCGCCTGCCACAGAGCCGATGTTGATGATATGCCCTTTGCCACGCGCCACCATCCCGGGTACCACCAGCCGCGTCATCATCAAGAGCGCGGTGATGTTCGTCTCTATCATCGTGTCGTAGTCCGACTCATTGCCTTCGTACTCTTTGTCGAGCCCCAGCGCCAGCCCTGCGTTATTTATCAGCACATCTATCCCTTGCCATTCGGCGCTCAGGCTTTCCACCGCCGCCCGCGCCGCTACGCGGTCGCGCACATCGAACGGCAGCAGCAGCACACGTCTCCCCCACGCGCGCTCTATCTCTGTTTGCAACGCTTCCAGACGCTCCACATTCCGAGCGTTCAGAATCAAATCATAGCCCCCTTGGGCGAACTTTCGCGCACACGCCGCGCCTATGCCCGACGACGCACCTGTAATAAAAGCAATCATAGCGCAAAGGTACAACTATTTTCTGACATACGCAAGCGAAAATGCAAAAAATATCATCTTAACAATTTCTTAACAAATTCCTAACATTTCCTTCACATCTTTCCCATACCTTTGCACCGCACTAAAAATGCATGAATTTAGCAATGCCCTAATAATTCTATCCGGATCGGTCGGGAACGATTGTTTCATTGTTATTGAACATTAATTCCCACAAATAGCCCACAAATTATCTAAAAATAATTTTTTGAGAAATTAATGGTACATTCATGGAAATTAATGTTAAAAATTCAGAGCATGCGCACTCTTAATTCTTAATTCATAATTCTTAATTCATAATTAAGCACTATGTCAGTCTTCTATTTATTGATGATTATCTTCCTCTTCTCTCTGGCGATTGTGGACCTGTGGGTAGGGGTTTCGAACGACGCTGTCAACTTCCTGAACTCTGCGGTGGGTAGCCGTGTAACGACCCTGCGGCGTATCATTCTCGTCGCCGCGGTGGGTGTATTCGTGGGTGCAGCCGTCAGCAACGGCATGATGGACATTGCCCGCCATGGTATCTTCCGCCCCGAGCAGTTCTCTTTTGAAGAAATCATGTGTATCTTCATGGCGGTCATGCTCACCGATGTTATTCTCCTTGATGTGTTCAACTCGCTGGGTATGCCTACCAGTACCACCGTTTCGCTGGTTTTCGAGTTGCTCGGCGGCACCTTCTGCCTCGCGTGTATCAAGGTCTCCAATGACCCCACGCTGGCGTTCTCTGACCTGCTGAACACGGAGAAAGCCTTGCAGGTCATCCTCGGTATCTTCCTCTCCGTCGGCATTGCCTTCGTCGTCGGTACTATCGTCCAGTGGATTACGCGTCTTATCTTTACCTTCAACTATAAGCCGCGCCTCCGTTGGTTCATCGGTCTCTTCGGCGGACTCAGCATCACCGCCATCCTCTATTTCGTGCTCGTCAAGACCATGGCGAAGAGCCCCTACATGCCCGCAGAGGCGAACCAATGGATAGCAGACAACACTGCCCTGCTCATGCTCTGTATCTTCGCCGGCTGCACGGTGCTCATGCAACTGCTCTATTGGATGAAAGTCAATGTATTCAAAATCATTATCCTCTTTGGCACCTTCGCGCTGGCGCTGGCATTTGCGAGCAACGACTTGGTCAATTTCGTGGGTGTTCCCTTGGCTGCGCTCTCATCTTACCAAGACTTCGTGGGTAGCGGCGCGGGCGCTTCGGAGCACATGATGGGTGCCCTCAACGCACCGGCAAGCACCTCTCCGCTCTTCCTCATCGGTGCGGGTGCCATCATGGTGACGGCGCTCTTGTGCTCGAAAAAGGCGCAGAATGTGGTGCAGACCTCCGTCAACCTCTCGAGGCAGGCAGAAGGCGAGGAGATGTTCGGAGGCAGCCGTGTGGCGAAGAGCCTTGTGCGCGGCGCGAATAAGATTAACGCCGCCATGCAGGTCATCTTGCCGCTAAAGGTGCGCCGATGGATAGATAGCCGCTTCAACAAAGACGAAGCCATCATGGCGGACGGTGCTGCGTTCGACCTCATACGAGCCTCGGTCAACCTCGTCCTTGCCGGACTGCTCATCATCATGGGCACCTCGCTCAAACTGCCCCTTTCCACCACCTATGTAACGTTCATTGTCGCTATGGGCACCTCGCTGGCTGACCGTGCGTGGACGCGCGAGTCCGCCGTCTATCGTATCACGGGCGTCCTCTCTGTCATCGGCGGCTGGTTCCTCACTGCGGCGGTCGCCTTCCTCGCCGCCATGCTCGTCTGCTTGCTTTGCCATAGCGGTGGCATCGCCCTCATGCTCGTACTTATCATCGTGGTCTCCACCGTGCTCATCGTAACCAACATAAAAGCCCGCCGCAAGGCGAAAGCCGAGGCGCTGACAGACAAGTCTATGCCGCTGGACAACCTCGATAAACTGGCGCCTGTCGAGGTATGGGACGCCCTGAAAGCCCACCATGCGAAGGCTTCTACGCAACTGTTGCAGCAGACCCGCACCCGTTTCTGGGACACCTGCTGCGCGATGGAGACAGAAGACCTGCGCGCGCTCAGACATGTATGCAAAGAGTTAGAGGACATGCAGCAGTGGAAGCGCCGCAACCGCTCCCGCGAACTCATGGCAATGCGCCGTCTTCCGGTCAGTCTCTCGCTCGAGAAGAACACATGGTTCCACCTCGGCTCCAACGCAGGCGAGCAGATGCTCTACGGCATGAAGCGTATCGCCGTACCCTGCTGCGAGCACCTCGACAGCGGCTTTAGCCCCCTGCCCGAAGACCTACGACAGGAGTTGCACCTCATCGCACAGGAGACCAGCGGCTACTACGACCAAGCCGCAGCGTATATACAAGACCCCCTCCGTCTCCCCCTACAAGGGGGAGAGACAGAGAGCAGTGCGCCCTCTTATGAGGTGCTCTTGGAAGACATTGAGGCGTTCAAACTCCGCCTCTCCGCCCTTCGCAAGAAGCACCTCGACCGCTTGACGACCAACAGTGCCGCACTGCCGCAGCAGACCGCGCTGCTCTACCTCAACATCCTGCAAGAGACCCAGCAACTGCTCTCCGAACTGCGCCATTTCCTCCGCGCATACCACCACTTCTCCGAGTAAGCCCGCACAATTCCTAATTAAATAATCCCTCCAACAAAGAGGGATTATTTTTTTTGCGTTAACTTTTGTTATATCCAAATTATTTCGTAACTTTGCAGCGTCATTCTAACCAAACTGTTTCTATTCCAAATCCCGATGACCTATCGACCGCTCGCCGACATATTTCCCCCGTACTACTTGGGTACGACCGACGAAGAGACGCTCCGTCGCGTGGTCGATATGCACCTGAACGATTGTTACTCGCCGGACGACCTGCACGCGTGGATAGCGCGTCGCAGCGACCCCTACGAGCGCGAGGCATACGCCGTGCTCACCATCCAACGCATACACGAGCGCTCTGCCGACGACGACGACGAGTTTCGCCTCGACCCCACCCTGTTTGCCGAGACCGTAGAGCCACACCTGCGGCGTATCATACGCCACGCCCAGACCGACCAACTCGCCGAGGAAATGCTCACCCAAGAGGCGGCACAGAGTGCACACGCCGAGACGCCACAGCAGGAGACTCACCACCGATTCCTGCGACTCGAGCAGCAGGTGGCATACCTCACACACGAAGTGGATAAGTTGAGAGCGGGTGCGCTGCGAAGGGATACCTGCCCGTACATCATCCCTTCGCACATCAAGTCGCAAGACGACATCGACTCAGACCTGCGCCGTTTCGCTGCCCTCAGTGCGCAGAAGTTCGCCGACCATCTCCACCGCATGCAGGCGGCGGAATACCTCGACTTCGGCACCGACTCCGCTGCCGACATCTACCAGCACATGGACCGCTGCTACCATATCGGCAGGCTCTACCACCTCAACACCTTCCAGAAAGCCTGGCGCAACCGCTCTCCATTGAACAAATAATAATTAACAATTAACATGCCCCTGCTCCATTTTCGCGGGTCTATCGCGGGTCTATCGCGGGTCTATCGCGGGTCTATCGCGGGTCCCACCGGGGACGCAGGCGTCTCGCCTGCGGTGTTTTTCGCGGCTCTATCGCG
>JALFGC010000084.1 GCA_022777485.1 Bacteroidales bacterium | reverse complement strand
GGATACCGCACCTATATCGAAAAAATTAGCCTCCAAAATTTGCACAATCCAAAAAAAAGCAGTACCTTTGCACTCAAATCCCCAATAGTCAAATAGTAAATTGTCAAATTGTCCAATGAACAATATCCTTGCTATCACAGGTAAGCCCGGGCTGTTTAAGTTAGTCAGCCGTGGCAACAACATGCTGATTGTGGAATCCTTGTTAGACGGTAAACGCATGCCGACCTACGCGCGAGATAAGATTGTATCTCTCGCCGATGTCTCTATGTTCACCACCGGCGACGACATCGCGCTCAGCGAGGTGCTGACCAAGGTCGGCGAGAAAGAGGGACTCAAGCCCGCATCCATTGACGCTAAGAAGGCGGACAACAACGCCCTACGAGCATGGTTCACCGAGGTGCTGCCCAACTGGGACGAAGACAGAGTCTATCCAAGCGACATCCGCAAACTCATCCAGTGGTACAATGTCCTCATCAACGCAGGAATCACTGACTTCAGCGTAGAGGAACAGACCCAAGAGAACGAAGAAGTGGAAACAAAAGACTAATTGCTCCTTCAAGAGATAATCCATATCATAGAATCTGTAGCACCCTTGAGTTACCAAGAATCTTGGGATAATTCGGGACTGCAGGTGGGTAATCCGAGTGCGGACATAGGTGCTGCCTTGTTGACAACAGACGTTACAGAGTCGGTTGTCAGTGAGGCTATTTCGTTAGGGTGCAACCTCATCATCAGCCACCACCCCCTCCTCTTCAGAGGTGTGAAGCACATCTGTGGCGACAATCCCCAAGAGCGTTGTATCATCCAAGCCATACGCCACAACATCGCTATCTACTCCGCCCACACATCCATGGACGCCTATCTCCACGGCGTCAGCGGCAGAATGGCAGAGCAACTCGGCATCAAAACCTACCACATCCTCTCAAATCCTCAATGGCCAAATAGTCAAATAGAGCGTGGTCTCGGTGTCATAGGCAAACTCCCCGCACCCATGCCTTTCGAAGCCTTCCTCAGCATGGTGAAGACCCGATTCCAAGCCCCATACCTGCGCTACACCCGCCCCCTCAACCCCGAGGTGCAAACCATTGCGCTCTGCGGAGGAGCAGGCGCAGAGTTCGCAGAAGAAGCCATCGCACAAGGCGCTGATGTCTTCATCACCGCCGATGTCAAATACCACGAGATGCAGGCTGCCGACGGACGCATCGCACTCGTGGACATGGACCATTGGGTAAGCGAGCATTTCACCCGCAATATCTTCCAAGACCTCTTGCAACCACACCTCCTCACCTACATCTCCACCGCCGACCATACCCCCGTAAACCTACTATAACTACCGGGGACGCGGGCGTCTCGCCCGCAGTAAAAAAAACTGAAACTTGAACAACATAAAACATCATACACACTATGGCAAAACAAGAAAAAGAACTGACAGTAGAGGAAAAACTGAAAGCCCTCTACGAACTGCAAACCGTTGACTCCAAGATTGACGAGTTGCGTATCCTCGCCGGCGAACTGCCGCAGGAAGTGAAGGACATGGGCGACATCGTGGAAGGTCTCAAGACCCGCCTCGAGAACATCGAGAACGACATCAAGAACTGCGAGACCCAAATCTCCGACTACCGCGTACGCACCGAGAACGCCAACGCCAGCATCAGCCGCTACCAAGAGCAGCAGAAGTCCGTGCGAAACAACCGCGAGTTCGACAACCTCAACAAGGAGATTGAGTACCAGCAACTGGACATCGAACTCAGCCAGAAGAAAATCCGCACCTTCACCGCCGAGTTGGAGGCAAAGCGCGAAGAGAAAGCAAAGACCATTGCCGAAATTGAGGAGAAAACCGTTGACCTCAACCAAAAGAAGAGCGAGTTAGACTCCATCCTCGCCGAGACCAAGGACAAGACCGAAGCGCTCATGCTCCGCTCCGCCGAGTTGGAGAAGCACATCGATGAGCGTCTCCTCTCTGCCTTCAAGCGTATCCGCAAGAACGCGCACAACGGTCTCGCCGTAGTGAAGGTAGAGCGCGACAGTTGCGGCGGTTGCCACAGCAAGATTCCCGCACAGCGCCAACTCGACATCCGAGCACGCAAGAAAATCCTCGTTTGCGAGTTCTGCGGCCGTATCCTCGTTGATCCCGAGATGACCGTCAAAGAAAAGAAATAACTCCGCCAACAAACGAGAACAGGCTACGCTGCCATAGCGTAGCCTGTTTCGTTCTATCGCCTCTGCCCACTGCCACCCGAGTCCCTCCTCCCTTGCCCACTGACTAATTCTACGCAAAGAGTACCATATTTTTGGGTGAATCCTTGCACAAATGAAAAAAAAGCAGTACCTTTGCAATCCAAAGGAGAAACCTAACTTTCACACATATGCCGCGTAAACCTATTAAAAAAGGTGCTGACACACCGACTCGTTTCGGCACACACATCAGCACAGAAGACACTACAACAACCATCCAAGTGGAGAAAACACCTTGGTGGCAACAAATACGCACCTTCTTTCTTGACCCGCGCACGCGCGTCATTGCGGGCGTGGTGCTATTGGCGCTTGCCGTGTTCCTGCTGGTTGCCTACATATCCTTCTTCTTCACGGGCACAGCCGACCAGTCTCTGCTGGATATGTCCCGCGCCGACCGTAGAGAACACCGAGGTGAGATTAGAAATATCCTTGGGCTACCGGGAGCGTATCTCTCTGATTTCCTAATAGATGGTTCCTTTGGTATCGTCTCTTTGGCTATCATCCTATTGCTGGTGGTCTATGGACTCTATTTCCTCAAAGTGCGCCTCGAATCGCCGCTGCGTACTTTCGTATGCACCGCTTTCTGGCTACTCTGGGGCGCCATCACAGTCGGCTTCTTCCAACTACTCATAGGCACAGGTACCTTCCGATGGGGAGGCGCCTTCGGAGCATGCTTCAGCCAATGGCTCAACTCCTATATACAGCCCGTCGGAATGGGGATTGTCTTATTCGTCTCTTTGCTGATTTTCTTTGTATTAGCAGACAAACAGTTCATCTACCGCTGCCGACGCTTACTTATTCGACTCAAGCAACTCTTCCAACGCAAACCCAAGCCTGTGGAGCAAACGGAAGACACCATAGACTCGCCAGATTCACCCATGGACGACGATGTGCAACCTATTGATATCACGGACCTTACCGAGTCAGAATACACAGAAGACCCCGTCATAGAAATCGCAGAAGATACCCCTGCCGCCGATACCATCGACGGCAACATCACCTTCACCATAGACACACCATCCGACGAACTCTCCGAAGTCTCAGAAACCTCCGAGGATTCCGATAACTCAGATAACTCCGATAACTCGGATAATCCTGACACCTCCGACACAGACGATGAGGTAGAAATCACCGACACCAAGCCCGTAGAACTTGCAGAAGATAACTCCCCCGAAGCCATCCTTGCCAAACTCGGTCCCTACGACCCCCGCAAAGACCTTGAGTACTTCAAGTTCCCCGCGCTCGACCTGCTCAAAGTGTACGATAACGAGACCATGCCCGTCATCGACCAAGACGAACAGCGCGCAAACGGCACCCGTATCGTTACCACCCTCCGCAACTATGGCATTGAGATTGAGTCCATTAAGGCGACCGTCGGACCTACCGTAACCCTCTACGAGATTGTGCCGAAAGCCGGTGTCCGCGTCGCGAAAATCCAAAACCTCGAGAACGACATCATGCTCTCCCTCTCCGCAACGGGCATTCGTATCATCGCACCCATGCCGGGCAAAGGCACTGTCGGTATCGAAGTCCCCAACGAGAAACCGCAGGTCGTCAGCATGCACTCCGTCATCGCCTCCAAACGCTTCCAAGAAGAGCAGAAAATGCGACTACCCGTGGCTATCGGACGAACCATCACCAACGAGGTCTTCATGTTCGACCTCGCCAAGACCCCCCACCTCCTCGTCGCAGGTGCCACAGGACAGGGTAAGTCTGTAGCTATCAACGCCATACTAACCTCCCTCCTATACAAGAAGCACCCTGCAGAACTGAAATTCGTGCTCGTGGACCCCAAGATGGTTGAGTTCACACCCTACAAAGCACTCAGCCGTCACTACCTCGCCGCCATGCCCGAGGTCGAGGAGAAAGACATCATCATCACCGACTGCGACAAGGTCATCAACACCCTCAACTCCCTTGTCATTGAGATGGAGAACCGCTACAAACTGCTCATGGATGCCGGAGTGCGCAACCTCGAAGACTACAACGATAAGTTCGTCAAGCGACGCCTCAACCCCGAGAAACTCATCGCCGACAGCCTCCACCACCAGTTCCTTCCCTATATCGTCATCGTTATCGACGAGTACGGCGACTTCATCATGCAGGCAGGAAAGCAGGTCGAGACCCCCATCGCACGCATCACGCAGAAAGCGCGCGCTGTCGGTATGCACATGATTCTCGCCACCCAACGACCCTCAGTGAACATCGTTACAGGCGTTATCAAGGCGAACATTCCTACCCGTATCGCCCTCCGCACCCAGTCCGTCATCGACTCCCGCACCGTACTCGATACCAAGGGAGCAGAGCAACTCATCGGAAGAGGCGACATGCTCTACTCCGCCAACGGCAATGTAACCCGTATCCAGTGTGCCTTCGTGGACACCCCCGAGGTAGACGCTGTTGTCGAACATATCGAGAATCAGCAACGCTACTTCGAGCCATACCAACTGCCCGAATATGTGCCCGAGGGTGCAGAAGACGCACTCGCACCCGGAAGCGTGGACATGAAGCGGCTTGACCCGATGTTCGCAGATGTGGCGCGCTACGTGGTCAGCAAGCAAGAAGGCTCCACATCCCGACTACAACGCGCCTTCGAGATAGGATACAACCGAGCAGGCAAACTCTCCGACCAACTCGAAGCCGCCGGCATAGTAGGTCCAAACAAAGGTCCCAAAGGACGCGACGTGCTCATCACCGACCTCGACCAACTCGAGAAACTCCTCCAAGACCTCAACGCCAACTAACCATAAAACTGCGGTCTAATCAAAAGATAAGACTCGGAAAATCCTGATAACTCCGAAGAACATAAAAAAAAAATAATACTATGAACTGCTCTAAAAATGATTCCTGTCTAAACGACTCTTTTGTGTTCCCCGCGCTTGACTTGCTCAAAGTCTATGACAACGAGACTATGCCCGTCATTGACCAAGACGAGCAACGCGCCAACGGTACCCGCATCGTTACCGCCCTCCGCCACTACGGCATTGAGACAGAGTCTATCAAAACAACCGTCGGACATACCGTTACCCTTTACGAGATAGTGCCAAAAAACGGTGTCGGTATCACCCAAATCAAAAAACTTGAGGAGGACATCATGCTCTCCGCCATGTCTATCCGTATCATCGCCCCCATGCCGAGTAAAGATGCCATCGGAATTGAGGTCCCCAACGAGAAACCGCAGGTGGTCAGCATGCACTCTGTTATTGCCTCCGAGCGTTTCCAAAAAGAGCAGGAGATGCACCTTCCCGTGGCTATCGGGCGCACCATCACCAACGAGGTCTTCATGTTCGACCTCGCCAAGACCCCGCACCTCCTCATTGCCGGTGCTACGGGACAAGGTAAGTCTGTAGCCGTCAACGCCATACTCACTTCCTTGTTCTACAAGAAGAGCCCCGCAGAGTTGAAACTCGTATTGGTGGACCCCAAGATGGTGGAGTTCGCGTCCTACAAAGCCCTTAGTCGCCACTATCTCGCTGCCATGCCCGATGTAGAGGAGGAAGACTTCATACTCACCGACTGCGAGAAGGTTATCAATACGCTCAACTCCCTCGTTATCGAGATGGAGAACCGCTACAAACTGCTCATGGATGCCGGTGTGCGAAATATCGTAGACTACAACGATAAGTTCCTCAAGCATGGTCTTGATTCGGAGAAACTCGTAGCCGACAACCTCCACCATCAGTTCTTACCCTATATCGTCATTGTTATTGACGAGTACGGCGATTTCACCATGCAAGCAGGTAAACAGGTCGAGACCCCTATCGTCCGCATCACGCAGAAAGCCCGCGCGGTGGGTATGCACATGATTCTCACTACCCAGCGCCCGTCCGTGAACATCGTTACGGGTGTCATCAAGGCGAATATTCCTACCCGTATCGCTTTCCGCACTGCGTCCACTATTGACTCTCGCACCGTGCTCGACACCAAGGGTGCAGAGCAACTCATCGGGCAAGGCGATATGCTCTATTCCGCTAACGGTAACCTAACCCGCATCCAGGGTGCGTTTATCGATACCCCCGAAGTGGATGCAGTGGTCGAGCATATCGAGAAGCAGCAACGTTATTTCGCGCTCTACCTACTTCCCGAATATGTGCCCGAAGGTGCCTAAGACGCGACGTGCTCGTTACCGACCTTGACCAACTCGAGAAACTCCTTCAAGATCTCAACGCCAACTAACCAACAAGGCGTGGTTTACGGCAGCACAATAAAAATATGAAAAAATGAGAAAATTCTTTGTTTCTATATTGTTCTCCCTCCCCTGCTTGCTCACCAACGCGACGGCAGCCACCCTTGACACTTTTCTGCAAACCCTCGCGGAAAATACTTTGCAGTCTGATTTCGTGATTACTATCAGCGAGGGTGCATCGCAACCGATGAACTACCCGGGCACTATCACCATGCGCGGAGACCGCTTCCTATTAGAGATGTTTGATATAGAGGCGGCATACGACGGCAAGACGCTCTATGTGTATAGTGCCACCACCGACGAACTCACTCTCTCTACCCCCACCGAGCAAGAACTCATGGAAGCCAATCCTTTCCTCTATGCCCAAGCCCTATCCGAGGTCTGCACCATCACCGAGCAACCTATCGTCGTACAAGCAGGTGCTCACCTCACCATCACCCTGACCCCCAACGACCAAACCGCGGGTATTCTGCGTTTCACACTTGCACTTCGCCAAGAGAAACAGCAGGGTGCACCTCTTTGGTTACCCCAAGAAATCACTATCAAAGAAGGCAAACAGCAAACTACGCTCCGCCTCACCAACCCCACCTACACCACCAACATCCCCTCTTTCACCCTCACCAAGCCCGATGCCTTCCTCAACGACTTGCGCTGAGGCATATCAAAAATGTTACTCTGCCATAAAATCAATAGTCCGTTAAAAATTTGACTTTATATATGTTGCTGAGCGGACGCTTTGAGTCCGTAAAGCAAGAGATCTTTGAAATAGTGTTCTTTTAGCCCTTGATTTTTGTGCAGGTTCGGTAAATTGCCGAACATGGAGAAAAATCTTTCAATCATCATCGCATTGTGCATCAGCAACTTAAGATCCGCAATGGAATAGTTGAGGTTGTAATGTCTGCAAAATGCTTTGGCAACATTGATAGCAGCTAACGATAGGTTAAAGGCAAAGTCCAATGCCCTCGTGTCGCGCGCTTGACAATGGCAGAGACCGGTAAACTGCTTGGCATCCCGAAAGAGAAACTCTATTTGGAACCGAGAGCGATAGACATCTATCACCTCCTTTGCCGACATAGAGCAATCCGTAGAGAAAAACACCTTGCGCGTTTGCGTCTTCTTGTCAGGATCCTCAAAGTCAATAATAACGACTTTGACATTTCGCTTCATATTGACTACATTGACAACCGCAGAGTATACTATCACTTCCTGTCCATCCCCATCGTACACCTCCTCTTGGAAGACATCTTTGCGTAGATTGTTTTTGTCAACGACTCCGTCATACTGCTTAGGGTGCCCCCTTTTACCGGTCTTTTCACCGGTGTAGAGATAGCGCAAGCGGACATCGTCTCGGAAGCGACTGACGAGTTCAAAACCCATCATACTAAGACCATCTACAAAGGTCCGCTTGGAGAAGAGGGCATCCGCAACGATTATATTACTCAGTTTCAGCAACTGCTTTTTATAGTCATGGAGCGCCAGCAGATAGTGTGTTATAAGCGAATCTTTCTCGCTTTGTTTCACACAATCCGGTTTGCGACCTTTACGGAGTTGATGCACAATCGTTTGCAAGGCACGGATGGCAACTGCTTCGTGTGTATCGGCATCGACCAATGCAATTCCGAAAATCTCCAGACCTCGCTTCATAGCCTGCGCACAGCCTGACCAGAAATAAGAGATACCGGGCGTATGCTTGCCGCTTTGGGAGACAAAACTCGGGTCAATAGCAATCGCATACCGGTGCCCCGGGTGTTTGTCAACGAAGAATCGATTGAACGCTATCCAGTCAAAAGTCTTTCGGAAATTCTGACGGAATCGCTACTCGCACGACTTGCAATAGCGTGCCAGTTGAAGAAAATTTATTCTTCCGCTGATGGTTAAAACTCCGACCATGGCATCCATGAAAAAAGAGACGAAAGATGCCTTGACCGACTTCTGACTGCGAAGGGTAGTTGCACACAAGTTTCTGACTTGTTCGAGTGGACTGATATTAGTATTGTTTTTATGCACAACAAAGGTACTAAAAATCAGCCACTTGTGCAAGTTTTTAGGCTAAAAAAATACGTTAAAGAACACTTTCTTTTGATGACTTTTTGCTCAGAGCCAACGAACTGATAATATATAGTCCGATAGTACTTAACTATCACAAAATAAACTTATTAAAAAATATTCACGAACTATTGTAAAATGTTATGGAACTGGAAAAATTACTCTCGGAAGTCCGACTGATTGTTGAAAAAGACAAGCAACAGCGAGAAGAAGCTTATCGACGTGGCGAATTGTACAACGTCTTTAATGTATTAGGGGTGTATAATCAGGAACTGATGCACTCTGCGTTTTTGGCAACATTGCTTAATCCCAATGCTGACCACGGGATGAAAGATGCCTTTCTAAAAGCCTTTCTCGCATGCAACAATGTTTCGTTGCAGATAGACACAACCCATGCTAAGGTGGAAACAGAGCATACTATCGGAACTGTCACCGATACAGAGGGCGGCAGGATTGATATTCTCGTTACCGATGCCGACAATAGCCGTGCTATTATCATAGAAAATAAAATATGGGCAGGCGACAAACCGAGGCAAATGACTCGCTATCACACTTTCGGTCGTCAAACATACAAGGATGGCTTTGCCCTGCTTTATCTCACATTGGACGGGCATGAACCAAGCGAAGACTCCATAGGTGAATTAGACAGCAAAAAGAACGATTATCGATGTATTTCTTATCGAGACCATATTATTCCTTGGCTGCAACAATGTGCGCAACTTGCATTTGATAAATCGCGTGTGCGGGAAGTGATTGTTCAATATATCAATGTATTACAGCAACTTACAAATCAAAATACGATGGAAGAGAATAAAGACGCACTTACGAAACTCTTGTCTGCAGAAGCCAATTTTCCGCAAGCATGGGAGATTGCCGAAAATTTGTTTGCCACTAAGCAGTATTTGGTAGAAAACGTCCTGCGTGAACAATTAGAAAATTTAGGTTACAACATAACCGAATGTACCTATGGCAGAGGAAATTATGGGGGTATTACTATAACTATTCCTGATTGGAAACATTGTTCCGTTACATTTGAATTTGAAAGACTTAGCGGTACAACAGATTTGTGTTATGGTATCACAGGTCAATCGGAGGAAGATTACACGAAAATTTTTAGAAAAAATGAATATGGTACCACCAACACGTGGACTGCATGGAAATGGATGGAAAAGTATCGTTATTGGACGAACATAGATACTTTTATGGATATTTATTCCGGCGAAGTAGCGAAAGAGATGGGAAAGTGCATAGAGGAGTTGCTTGAAATAGTAACAACAAACCATATGGAACTATAAATACATAAGAAATCGCATGTGCAGAAAAATAGCATACACTACCTTATTGTCATCAACCTGTTGCAAAAGTGTTTGTCTATAGCGGTGCCCACATACTCCGATAACTCAGATTATACCGATCACTCCGAAAAATTGTAATTCGTAAATCGTTAAATCGTACATACCAAAGATGGATTGTTTAATTATTGGTTCCGGTCCTGCCGGCTATACAGCGGCTATCTATGCCGCACGTGCTAACTTATCCCCCGTCCTCATCGATGGTCCCCAGGTGGGCGGGCAGTTGATGATTACCACCGAAGTAGAGAATTTCCCCGGCTACCCCGATGGCGTGGCACCTTTCCAGATGATGGACGACCTCCGCCGCCAAGCAGAGCGCTTCGGCACACAGTTTGTCGAGGGGGTCGTAACGAAAGTGGATTTCAGCACCACCCCCAAGAAGGTATGGCTGGAAGACGGCAAAGAGATGGATGCCGAGACGGTCATCATCGCCACGGGCGCCAGTGCCAAGTTTCTTGGCATCCCTTCCGAGGAGGAGTACAAAGGACGCGGTGTGTCGGCGTGCGCCACATGCGACGGCTTCTTCTATCGCAACAAGACCGTCGCCGTAGTGGGTGGCGGAGATACTGCCTGCGAGGAAGCATCCTATCTCGCAGGGCTCTGCAAAAAGGTCTATATGATTGTGCGCAAACCCTATCTCCGCGCATCGGAAATCATGCAGCAGCGTGTGCTCACCAATCCCAAGATAGAAGTCCTCTTCGAGCATAACACCCTCTGCCTGACCGGCGAGCCCAAGGTGAAAGGTGCAGACCTCATTTATAAGAAAGGCACCCCCGAGGAGGAGATTCGCCATATCGAGATCGACGGCTTCTTCCTCGCCATCGGACACAAGCCCAACACCGATCTCTTTGCCGACTATCTCGACCGCGATGATGAAGGCTATATCAAGGTGCAGGGCGACAGCCCACGCACGAACATCGCGGGAGTCTTTGCGGCAGGCGATTGTGCCGACCCCCACTATCGCCAAGCCGTGGTGGCTGCTGCATCTGGTTGCAAAGCCGCCATCGAAGCCGACCGCTACCTCAAAGCAAGATAAGTCCGCACCTTCGTCCCAACACACAAATAGAAGAAACTGTCTAACATCGCCGGTTAGTCAGTTTCTTTTTGGTAATGATATACGAGTTGACCCAAATTATTTGTCAGACGAAAGCCCCGAAGGGGCGAAATAGATTAGCGTAGGGTGAAACCCTACGTGGGCAGTTTAACCCGGTAATGTAAGCCCCGATGGGGCGACATAAATCAATTTTGAATCGGGTCAACATGTATATCATTGCCAAAATTAATGGAAAATTAACGGCAATTAACGGAGAATCCCCCAAGCCCCGAAGGGGCGAAACAACACAGCGTAGGCTGAAACCCTACGGACACGGGGCAACCACACAATGCAAGCCCCAACGGGGCGACATTACTCAATTTTGAATCAATGGGTCAACATGTATATCATTGCCAAAATTAACGGAAAATTAACGGCAATTAACGGAGAATCCCCCAAGCCCCGAAGGGGCGAAACAACACAGCGTAGGGTGAAACCCTACGGACTTGCGGCTCCTCCTTCCTACAACTCCCCCTCCCCGAGAGCGGGGAGGGGGTAGGGGGTGGGGCTATTTGGAAGTTATCTGACATGTACATCAATTATCACAACAGCGGGGCAGCGGGGCGGCGGGGCAGCACTTTCCATAAATACACACGCGCGCGCACATATATATGTTTTAGAAAACTACCGCCCCGCTGCCCCGCCGCCCCCACTGTTCACAACCATAAATCAGTACGATTTTTAAGATTCCGCCGTCGCTCTCCCGCCACCACACGCTTGCGAATTTTTCGCGGGTCTCCCGCGGGTCGGTCGCGGGTCGTCCGCAAGGCAAACCAACATCCAAAATGTACTATTATTAAGATTTCCCCACCACGCACACCAACCAACAAAAAAAAAGAGGTTGCCATTGAGGCAACCTCTTTTTAACACTTATCAAATTATGATTAGAAACTTGTGCGTTGCGTAGAAGCGTAACTAATCTTCAAGGCGTAAGCGCGGCGGAGCTCTTGCTTAATATCAGCAATCACACCCATGCGGGTCTCCTTGTCAGCTTTGATAGATACGGTCATCAAACCTTGGTCTTGCTCCTTCATCGAAGAACGCTCGTTCACGATGTACTCGCCTATCTCGTTGGTCTCTGCAAAGGCATCGTCCAACTGGATACGGGTCTCGGCACCATACTGCTTGCGGAACTCTGCGGTAGGCGTACCTACGTAGATGTAGCGCACCAGCGACTTCTTTTCCAACTTCACCAACTCCGTAGCCTGCGGCACTTTGAATTGCACCTTGTAGGATACCTCTTTCATCGAGGTTACGGACATGAAGAAGAACAAGAGCATGAAGATGATATCGGGCAGCGAAGATGTGTTCAGAGCAGGCATCTCGCGCTTGTCATTTCTACGAATCTTTGCCATAGTTATTCTCCTCCATAGTTTTTCGGCTCTGCCTCGGAAATCTTCTGAGGATACACTTTCTGCACCTGCTTCTGCTGGTCCTCATCCAACTCGGCATAAGCCTTGTGGAAATACTGGCGTGCACATTCGTCACGCAGTTCATTATATGCCGCTACCAGTTCATTTTGAACATCGAGGTATGCTTGGTATTGCGTGTCCACATCGTTTTGGACGGAAATCACATGGTCCTTGGTATATTTTACTACACCGATAGGCTCACCGAAATCCTCCTCTACGAGTTTAGGCAATGTAGCATCGTCATTCTCGTTCTTAATGAACTCTTTGGCTTTTGCTCTCAGTTGCTTGATATCGAGCATTTGTCCTTGCACCATCAACTGGTTCGCTGAGTTAATCTTCACGACCATCAGGTTACGCTTGTTGATATCCGTGTTCTCCACCTTTTGGTCAGGTGGAACGGGTGCAGGCAGACGACGCGCCAAACCTTGGTTGACATCCATACTGGTGGTAACCAAGAAGAATATCAATAGCAAGAAAGAGATATCAGCCATTGAAGAGGCATTTATCTGTGGGATTTTCTTTGCCATGACTAATTTGTCAATTTTAAGGAGTTACCAATTACTTGAGGGTACGGGTGTAAATCAAACCGGCAATCATGGATACGATAGTTCCACCGGCAAGGATGTAGCACAGATAGATGATAGCATCGCTCAACTGTGCCATAAAACCTTGGTTGTCGGTACCTTCATAACCCACTATCTCAATTTTCTCGGGGCTACCCAAGAACCAACAGAGCGCGATGAGTGCAATGAACCCAACCACAACGCCAAGCGAAGCAATGGCTTTCTTCTTATCGTATTTGCAGTTCTTGATAAACTCACCAAGCACAACGCCGAGCGTTACTACAATGACGATAGCGAGGAGGATATAGTTCCACGTGAGGAAGAGGTCTGAATATTTCGGAATATCCAAGAAATCGCCTGCTACCTCATGAGTACCCGCGGAGCCACCTGCATAGAACATCACCGAGAAGATGACGCCTACGATAAGGAGCACCCAAAGGGTAATCTTAGGCAATAATTTATAGTTTTTCATAACGAATATACTTTTATTAGGTTAACGTGTTCTAAAAGTTCCAATGGCGGGAACAATACCCGCATTGAAATTCGTTATTATTTTGCCTGCTTCTTGTCAAACTCTACCACAAGGTCAAGAAGGCTGATAGAGGAGTCCTCCATCTCGTTAACGAGACCCTCGATAAGGCTGAGGATATAGTTGTAGAACAATTGCAGCACGATAGCGATGATCAAACCGAGCAAGGTGGTCAACAGAGCGACCTTAATACCACCGGCAACGACTGTAGCCGAGATATCACCTACTTGTTGAATCTTATCGAATGCAGCGATCATACCGATAATGGTTCCCAAGAATCCCAACGACGGAGCGATAGAGATGAAGAGCGAAATCCAAGAGAGGTTCTTCTCGAGCAAACCGAGTTGCACACCACCATAGGAAGCAACCGTCTTCTCTACTACATCTACGCCCTCATTGTAGCGGCTCAGACCCTGATAGAAGATACTTGCAACAGGACCGCGGGTGTTACGGCAAACATCCAAAGCAGCCTCAATACCACCTTCGTTCAGTGCTTTCTCCACCTTTGCAAGCAGCACTTTGGTGTTAGTTTTCGACAGCGACAAATAGATAATACGCTCAATGCAGAGAGCCAAACCGAATACCAAGCAGAGGAGGGTTGCTGCCATAAAGCCGGCACCACCTTCAATAAATTTAGTTTTCAGCGTCTTGTGAAGAGCTTCAAGACCTGTAGCCTCCTCCTCAGCAGGAGCTACTTCTTCAGAAACTTCAGCCGCAGGAGCGACTGCTTCATCTACAGTTTCAACGGCTGCCTCTTGAGCAGGAGCAGCTTCCTCTTGTGCAAATGCAACATTGCTGCCAAAGGCCAGCATTGCGAGCACCGTAAGGGTTGCAAATACTTTTTTCATGAGAATAAATAGATTGTTAATAAGTTAGTTTTGCGGAGAGACGGGGATTCGAACCCCGGAAACCCTTTTGGAGTTTACACGCTTTCCAGGCGTGCCTCTTCAACCACTCGAGCATCTCTCCCTTGGGCTATTGCAGAATACCATTTTTCCGCTGCCGCAGGACACTTTTCGATAGTTCACTCGAAAAGTCGTGCAAAGGTACGAAAATTTTTTGAAACTGCAATAGTTTTTCGTTATTTTTTTTGTTTTTTCTTCATTTTATGCCAAAAAGTGTGCTCGCATTGGCTGTTGTTACCCGTTTCACATCCTCTGTGGATACCAAATAAAGGTCCGCCAATCGTTCTGCCACATAGGTCATCCATCGGCTCTCATTGCGCTTCCCGCGGTGGGGAACCGGCGCCATATAGGGAGCGTCCGTTTCCAAGACAAGATGTTGCAGGGGAATATGGCGCAGGGTGTCAGAGAGTTTGCAGTTCTTAAACGTCAGCACTCCGCCTATTCCTAAATAAAACCCCAGTGCGATAAACTTCTCTGCCATCTCGCGGCTGCCCGAGAAGCAATGCACCACCCCCCTGAGCGGCTGAAGCGTTTCATCCGCAAACGAAGCCACTTCGTGCAAGATGCGATAGGTATCCTCCATCGCATCGCGAATATGCACCATCACAGGCAAGTTCAAGCGGCGCGCAAGCAACAATTGGTCGCGGAAGACGATGTGCTGTTCCTCTTTGTAGGTGGTATCCCAATGATAATCAAGCCCGATCTCACCTATCGCAATCAGTCTTCCCTCGCACTGCATCTCTTCGATTTTCGCTCGTATAGCACCCCACTGCTGCTGCCAATCCGCCTTCACCTCCTCCGGGTGCAACCCCAATGCCGGGTATAGGTAATCGGGATACTGTGCACACAAAGGCAGTACGGTATCTATCGAATGCACATCCACACTGGGCACTAAGATGGCTTCTACACCACTATCCTTCTGTTGTTGCAAAAACGCAGGCAAGTCGTCTTGGTACTGCGCGTCGTCAATATGGCAATGAGTATCAATCATTTAGAAAAGATTATCGTCCTGTATTACGAAAGAGTATTGAGGAGTCGCCATAGGAGAGAAAACGGAAATCATGCGCAAGAGCATAGTCGTAAATCTTCTTCCAATCCTCGCCCACGAAAGCACTCACCAAAAGCAGAAGCGTGGACTTCGGCTGGTGAAAATTGGTTATAAGTTGCTCCACCACGCGGAATCTATAGCCCGGCTTAATCATAATCTGCGTCTCGGCATGGAGCGTATCTTGATGCGTCTCGTCAAGGTAAGCCAACAACGCTCGCAGTGCCTCTTCCGTGGAGAGCGTCCATTCTTGTTCATACGGCATAAACTGCGGGACATGCAAAGAACGGTCTCCGCGAAGCAGCATGCACCCCAAGAAATAAAGGCTCTCCAAGGTGCGCATCGAGGTGGTCCCCACCGCCACGATATGCCCTAAGTTAGCAAGTATATCAACAATGGCTTGCCTTGGCACCGCGATAATCTCCGTGTGCATCGTATGCAGGTTAGCATCTTCGGTCTTGACCGGTTGAAAAGTGCCGGCGCCGACATGCAGAGTCAGTTCGGTGGTCTTGATTCCGCGCTGCCGAAGGTCTGCAAGCACTGCTTCCGTAAAATGCAGTCCTGCCGTAGGTGCCGCCACGGAACCTTTGATACGCGAATAGACGGTCTGATAGGTAGTCTTGTCGCGCTCCTCAGTGGGGCGGTTGAGGTATGGCGGAATAGGCAACTCCCCCACCGCATCAAGTATCTCCGCGAAAGAAAGCCCCCCCTCCCACAAAAAGGTCACTGCGAAAGTATTCCCCATCTGCTCGCCTTTCGTAGCACGCAGCACAACGTCGTTGCCCGCCACCTGCAAAGGCATATCAATGGAGGTATCGCGAAACTTCTTCGCATTGCCAATCATGCACTTCCATGTGCAACCCTCGGTAGACGAGAGCGACAACTGATAGTCGTGCGGAGAAAGAGGCTCCAAGCAGAAAATCTCAATGCGCGCACCGGAAGGCTTATGAAATACCAAGCGCGCCTGTATCACGCGCGTGTTATTATAAACAAGGAGTGAATGCGCAGGGATATAGTCTCCCACGCGAAAAAAATGGTCTTCACGCACCTCCCCATCCTTATATATAAGGAGTTTGGAATGATCGCGCTCAGGCAGCGGATACTTGGCAATCCGCTCCTCTGGCAACGGGTAATTATAGTCTGAAATGGATAAAACCATAGATTTTATAAATTATGCACATCCAGTGTTAAACGAAGAGTTTCCAAAAACACGCACATCAACATTGTCCGTTTTTCGCAAGTTTTTCTCTCAAAATACTATCAATCATTACAAGACGATAAAAAGACGATAACGAGACGGCAAAAAGACGGCAAAAAGACGATACCAATCCTATCCGATAAGAAAATAGTCCAACACTCATATCCCCTTTGTTAGCCTATGCTTAATGGGTAAAACGCCGCCCGTCTTTATCGCTGGGCTTTCTTCGGTTACTACTGCCAGGATGATTCTCGAACCCCTTCGTTTTCCTACCTCCAAACGCTCTCTTCTCCCGAAAATCACCTCTTTCTCTCTGCGAGTTCTTCCTCGAGAAATCCTTCCTCTCGTCCCTGCGTTCCTTGGAAGGATGCAGAGTCTTGAAATCCTTATGCGTACCAACGAAGAGGTCATACCGACAGAATAAGCAGTCTAACTCTCCGTTGAGCAAGTGCACCTTTTGGCTCGGCTTCAATCCGACACATTTCAGTGCCTCCTCGTTGGAAGAGATAATCCACGCCGTTGCCCCTGCAAATTGATGTTTGAGCGTAGTGCCTATATCCTGATAGAGTTGAAACACATTCTTATCTTGTGCTAGTCGCTCGCCATAAGGCGGATTCATCATCACGATAGGTAATGCCTTAGGATTCCCTTCTGAAGAAGAAGATTGCACACCAAAGGGTTGCTTGATTTCCTCCAAACGAATCTGCCGAACAGAGATAAATCGCTGCTGATTAGCGGCTTGCACATTTTTTAGTGCCGCCTGCACGGCATAGTAACCCGCATCAGAACCATAGATATGATGCTCAAAAGCCCGCTCACGGGAGTCGTCGTTGTATATCGCCGCAAAGAGGTCGGCATCGAAATCGCGCCATTTCTCAAAGGCAAACCCCTTGCGGAAAATACCCGGCGCGATGTTTTGCGCGATAAGCGCCGCCTCAATAAGGAGCGTCCCCGAGCCGCACATGGGGTCGTAGAAATCCGACTCTCCTCGCCAACCCGTCATCAGTATCATACCCGCTGCCAATGCCTCGTTAATCGGCGCTTCGGTGTTCGCCGCGCGGTAGCCGCGTTTATGCAAACTCTCGCCGGAACTGTCCAACGAAATAGTAACCGTCTCATTGGCGATATGCACATTCAGCGACAAGTCCGGGTCAGTAACCTTGACGCTTGGACGCTGGTTCTCGCGCGCCATCCAGTAGTCGGCAATAGCGTCTTTCACGCGGTAAGTAACATACTTCGAGTGCCGAAAAGTCTCCGAATATACGGTAGCGTCAATGGCAAAGGTGGTCTTTGCCGTCATATACTCGCTCCAGTCAATACTTTTCGCCTGCTCATACACAGCATCCGCATCCTTGGCGCGAAAGGTCGCAATAGGCACTAACACACGAGAAGCGGTACGGAGACACAAGTTCGCCCGATAAAGCATCGCCTTATCGCCTGTGAAAGAGACCGCACGGCGCTCTTTCTGTATATCGTTCGCACCGAGTTCCGTCAGTTCCAGCGCGAGCACATCCTCCAATCCTTTGAAAGTCTTTGCAAGCAGTTGCATATAATAATGTAATGATTTATAACAAGTTATATTATTCTTTTGAGCGTAATGTACGGGTAGCATACCATGCAGCAAGAAAGCCCATCCCTAACACTATCACCGCAACGGCAAGCACATCGACTGCCTGCACCAAAACGGGGTATGCCGAGATAACATAATCTGTGCCGGAGCCTAATTTGAGCAAACCAAGGTGCTGCTGCAAAAGACAGATAGTCAGCCCGATAACCAATCCAAAAACCGCCCCGAGAACTATAATAAACCACCCTTCGCATAGGAAAATGCGGCGGATAATCTGCGGTGTAGCACCAAGGTGCCGCAGGATACAAATATCGTCCTGTTTGTCAATGATAAGCATTGAAAGCGAGCCTATCACATTGAAGCAAGCAATCAGCAGGATAAAAGCCAGCAGCAAGGCGGTAAGCAGTTTCTCTATCTTGAGAATACGAAAGAAGTCCGACTGCTGCTCATAGCGGTCTGCCACCACATACCCCTCGCCCAAGCACTCCCGCAGTTGCGCCTTCATCTGCCGTGCCGAAAAGTGCCCCTTGGGGTCTAACTGTAACTCAAGGGCTGTTACTGTCAGCGTATCATATTGAAAAAGTCGCCGCGCAAGCGGCAAAGAAACAAGAAGGAGTTGGTCGTCGTAACTTGTCTGGTTCACCGCAAATGTGCCCGCCATAAAGGCTTTCTCATGTAGGAAAGCCTCGTCTGGACGCAACATGTTCACACGCTCCAACCGTTTGGGGGCATACAGATGTACCGCCCCCACAAAATGGGCATTAACTCCAATCTGAGTAGCCAATCCGCGACCCATCACGCAACGGTCGAAAGCACCATCAAAGACAGAGAAATAGCCATCTGTGATAATTGTATCAATATGCGTAATCTGCTGAAAGACACTGTCCACACCCATCACACGGGCAGGCTGTTGGTGGTCTTTGTAGCGCACGAGCGCCATCTCTTCCACCACCTCCGAAGTAGCTTGCACAAAAGGCAACGCCAGCGCTTGCTGCACAGGGAGTGTATCCAACTGAAACGACTTACCCTCTGCTGCTGTGATACGAATCTCTGGGTCAAACTCAGAGAACATATGCTCCACAAGTGCCCCAAAACCATTCATCACGCTCAGCACACAGACCATAGCCGCAGTAACCACCCCTACCGCCGCCGCGCTCACGCCCGAGACGATATTGATGGCATTATGCCCTTTCTTCGAGAAGAGGTAGCGCCAAGCAATGTGAAGTTCAGGTCTCACTGTTTCAGCAGTTCATCAATATGCTCCATTCTATCAATGGTCTCATCCAAATGGAAATGCAGTTCGGGGATGATACGCAATTGATGGCGCTCCAGCGTACCGAGTTCACCGCGGAACTTACCCGCATGCTCGTGTATCGCCTCCATTGTATCCGCCACTTTATTCTGCGGAAAAATCGAAAGGTACACATGCGCTATCGCTAAGTCGGACGACACGCGCACCTCACTCACAGAAATCAGCGTCCCCGGCAAGGTGCGGGCAAAGCGCAGAAAAATATCGCTCAAGTCTTTCTGAATAAGCCTTGCAATCTTGTGTTGTCGAGTAGTTTGCATAGTAATGGTTGATATTACGAAGAAACCCACCCACGGCAGTTCTTCCGCCCGCAATGCGAGCCAACAGCCGGAGGCGGTCTAACTTCTAAATAATAATACGGTTAAAAGGGAAGCCGTCAGAATGGATTAATACTTATGACGACCTTCGTCTGCAACAGTCAGTTTCTTGCGACCTTTCGCACGACGAGCAGCAAGCACACGGCGACCGTTAGCAGTAGCCATTCTCTCGAGGAAACCATGTTTGTTACGACGCTTGCGTTGAGATGGTTGGAATGTACGTTTCATAGTGTTATTGCTTGTATTTATGCCCTCTCCCGAGGACGAGTTATGTTAATTTTCGAGGTATAATTTACAATGTATGATTTTGCAGGAGCGAAAATCGGGTGCAAAGGTACTGCTTTTTTTTGACATAGCCAAACTTTTTTGCATTTTTTTGCGAATTTGTTTGCACAAACAAGAAAAAACAAGTACCTTTGCCCTCATAAATCATAAATCATAAGTCTCAGTACAATACCCTCATAATTCATAATTACAAATGCTTGCCATCGTCATCTCTCTTCAGCCGTATAGCGACCGCGCCCACATCCTGCACACCTACACTCGAGACCACGGGCGCATGAACTACATGCTCTATGGCTTGGGCAAGAAGAAATCGCAAGCACTCTACGCGCCCCTGTCACTATTGGAAATTGAGGTCTCCCCATCCACAAAGGCGCTTCCCTCCGTAAAAGAGGCACATCTCGCCTTCGTCCCTCAACACCTGCACACCGACATGAGTCGTCAGACGGTAGCACTGTTCATCGCAGAAGTACTCTTCCGTACGCTGCGACACCCGATGGCAGACGAAGCGTTGTTCGACTTCATAGCAACCACCATACATATCTTAGACAGCACAGAGCAACCAGAGAATATCCACCTTGCTTTCCTTATCCAGTTAGCAACACACTTGGGTTTCGCCATCAGCGAGGAGGCGCACCCTGAATTGCTCACCCTCCCGCAGAACCGGCAGGCGCGCCAACGGCAGTTGCGTGGGCTTTGCGACTACTTTGCTCGGCACATTGACGGTTGGCAGACACCACTCTCGCTCGAAATTTTGACAGAAGTGTTCACCACTCTCTCCGACCAATAGCCCGCACCCGTTCAGTCCTGAAAAGACAAATAAGGCGTTAGGCGCACAAGCAGCGAATCCGACAATGTCGGGATAGCATGCAGTTCTTCTATATCGTGCAAACTGAAACGATTGCGACGGAGCGTGTATATCGCTCGTGCGTCTTCAAAACGAAGGTAAGGATGGCGCGTGAGTTGACGCACAGAAGCCCTGTTTACCTCAATAGCATGTATGGAATCCATGCATACACTCAGGTGCGGCAGGATTGAATCGAAAGGTATATCCCAAGAAACAGAAGCATTGTAGCGCGGTATCTCACGCAGTTGAGAGGTATCGGCATAGCCCCCCAACGCCTCGCGATAGGCTATAATCGCGCGAGCGGTAGCCGGTCCCACCCCTCGTATATACTGCAGAGAGGCGGTATCAGCACTGTTGAGTTCTATGATAGTATCCCGTTTTATGTGTCCTTGATGGTAGCGCGACACCGTATCCATAGCAACGAGCATATCGCGCCAAGAGGATGAATCAATAGCGATATACGGCAGCAGCGTAGCATACAGGCTGTCCGTCATGCCATACAACCGCCGCATGTCTTCCGCACGGCGATACCGTCCGCCTTTGGCTCGATAGCGCAACATGTTTCGCGCCTGCCACGGCTGCAGCCCGAGGTGCACAAGGGTGGCAGAGTCCGCCGTGTTTGGGTCGAAAGGCTGCAAACAAATCCATATTGTATCGCGCCGAAAAGCACTACGCCCATCCTTTTGCAAGAGACTATCCGCAGTACTCAGCAGCGCATTTTCTTCCGAATCCTCTGGGTTGACGGTTGCCAATTGCGGCAGGACAACCTGCACAAACACCTCCACTGCTACCACCAGGAGCAGAAGCAGTCCCACACCAATCCATTGTTGTTTTGTAAGCGTCTTCATCGTTCCTGCACTGTGAGTTGTACTAAACCGTCCGCCAACTCTGCCGAGATAGTGTCTCCTTGGCGACAATCTGCCACAGAGCGCACCACCCTACCCTCTTTCCGCAGCAGGCTATATCCGAGCCGATAGACACGCTCCGGATTCAATGTCTCCACACGCTGCTCCAACATGCGAATATGGTTACGCCGAAACATTGTCCACGATTGCACACCCGCATACAGCCGTTGCTCTAATTGCTCTACCCTATGCCGTCTGAGTAGCACCTGCCGGAGCGCCGTCTGTTGCAGACGATAGGTCAGCCGCTGCATTCTCTCCATCTGCTCATCCATCCGCTCCACCAAGAATGCCGCAACGGCAGTCGGCGTCTTCAGTGCCTGAAACGCCACCATATCCAGCACACTCACATCGCGCGTGTGCCCAATCCCTGTCAATATAGGAAGGGGAAACTGCGCACAAAGGGCAGCCAACGCATAGTCGTCAAAGCATGTCAGATCGGTAGTCGCACCACCCCCGCGGATAATCACCACTGCGTCAAACTCCTCTTCCGTCGCCCCAATGCTATCCAGCGCGGCTCGAATAGAAGCCGCAGCACGGTCGCCCTGCATAACCGCGGGAAAGAGTGTAGCAACAAAAGAATAAGGCGACTCCTCCAATTGGTGCACAAAGTCAGAATAGCCCGCGGCTTCTGCCGCCGACACCACAGCCAAGCGACGGGTGAGCGTAGGAAGCGAGAGCATACGCTGCATGTCGAACACCCCTTCCGCTTGCAGACGGGAGATAGCGGCTTGCCGTTGCCGTGCCATATCGCCAAGCGTGTACTGCGGGTCTATCCCCTGCACATCAAGGCTCAAACCATACACACTATGAAACCGCACGGAAACCTCCAGTAGCACCTGCATACCCGCTTGCAGACTGCTACCCGTTTCCTGCGCGAAATAAGCGCGCAACATCTGTTGCCGACCGTTCCAACAGGTCGCCCGTTGGCGAGCCACGAAGAGCCCGCGTTGGCCCTTCTCCACCAAATCCAAATATAAATGCCCGCCCTTCTCCGATAGCGACGCAATCTCACAACGAACCCAATAGGTATCGGGAAGCCCCTCCATCAGCACAACTTCTATCTGTGCGCACAACTCAGACAAAGAATAAGTCTGCATATTCTTCTTGTTTTTAATAAGTTACACCATTCATCCCCAAAAACGCCAGCCCGCAGAACGCACCCAGCGACAACGCCGTAGGGAGCAACCACCACAAAGACCGCTTCACGCCCCAATAGCCGCAGGCTATCGCCACATACAAGAGCACCACCATCGGGACAGAGATACGGAGCACCGTTGTAGAACCCGAAAGCGACTCCACCCAACCAACCGCATGGTTGAGCAACCAAACCATGCCACCTGTGCCTTTTGCAATCCAAACGCCCACATGCGGGATAAAGCCAAGCAGCAAGGTCGCAAAGCCCATCAGCACTATCACCCACGCTAACGGCAAGACCATCAGGTTCGTGAGCATGAAATAGTTCGAGCACTGCCCAAAATAGTACAAACTTATCGGCAAGGTACCCAACTGCGCCGCCAGCGAGACGGCAAGAAGACCAAAGATATAGTTTGCCACCCGTCGCCACACGCGCCCCCCAACCGTGGACGCTGTCTGCGGAATAGGAGAATCCGGGGTCAGCAGCACGATAGCCGCCACAGCGGCAAAACTCAACTGAAAACTGACGGAAAACAAGTCTCTCGGTCGCACCAGCAGGATAGCCCACGCAGCAAAAAATAGGGTATTCAGCAGTGTCCCTCGTCGGTACCACATCTTCCCCGCCTCCACCACCGTCAACATAACAACGCTGCGTACCACCGACGGCGTGAGTCCCGTCAGAAGGGCATAACCCCACATCACGACTATCACCGTCAAAGACAACATACAACGACCTAACCGATTGGAATACATAGGTTTGCATCGCCCGCCTATCGTCAGCAGCATCAGGACAACCGCGTAGATAATCCCCGTATGCAGTCCGCTGACCGCCAGCACATGCGCGGCACCCGCACACTGAAAACTGCGCCTGAGGTCTGGCTCTAAGTCATCTTTGTAGCCCAGCGTCAGCGCACCAAGCGTGGCCAACTCATCCCCCTCAATACCCAATACACGAAAACGCTGATACAGTGCTCTCTGCCAACGCCGCGGTTCCCAAAACGAAACATCAGCAGCACCGGACAACCGTCGCCACTGCGTCCGCCGAACAAAAGCAGTCCCCACAATACCCTGCATTCGCAAGTAATTCCCGTAATCGAACTCCCCCAAACGACCTCCACGCTGCACCCGCATGCGCACCAGCAGCGTATCGCCTATCTGCATGCCCATCAGTGCCTCTTTGTTACGGGCAAAATCCGTGGAGTCAGGTTGGAGATAAAGAAAGACCTTCCCCTTTGCCGCCTTCACTTGCCCGCCATCCACGCGCCCAAGCACCTCAGCCTCAGCCTGCACCGTCTTCGCTCGCTCGCGAGGATAATCGGTCAAAACCACACGAAAGATCTGCATGGAATCAAGATAATCCACCTCTGTATCTCGCAGTAAATCAATCGGTTTTCCCGAATAGTAACAAAGCAATATCGTCACCGTCAAAGGCAGTAGCAGAACCGCCATCGGGTACCTGCGCAGCCACTCCACCGCCTCCTCGCGCAAGGTCATTGCAAAGCCGTTCCTTTGATAAGCGCAGCCGCACGCAAGGGGTCTTTCGCGCCAAAGACAGCGCTGCCGGCCACCAGCACATCGGCACCTGCCTCATACACCGCAGCCGCGTTCTTCGTGTTCACACCGCCGTCCACCTCTATCAAGGTGGGCAGCCCGCGGCGGTCAATCTCCTGCCGCACAAAGCGTATCTTATCCATCGTCTCGGGGATGAAAGACTGCCCACCAAAGCCCGCATAGACAGACATCAGCAGCACCATATCCACTTGGTCGAGATAGGGCAGAAGCCTATTCACATCAATATCCGGATTAATCGTAAGACATGTCCTAACACCTTTATTTTTAACCAGTTGCAGCGCAGGCATAGGGTCATCCGTCGCCTCTAAATGGAAACCTACGCTCCACGCACCCGCGTCGCAGAAACGCTCTACATATTTCTCGGGGTGCACAATCATCAAGTGCACATCCAAGGGCTTGGTGCAGTACTTCGCCATGGGCTTCATCAGGGGAAAACCAAACGAGATATTCGGCACAAAAACGCCGTCCATCACATCCACATGCAGCCAGTCGGCACAACTGCTATTTACCATTTCCAACTCATCATGCAGGTGGGCAAAATCTGCCGCAAGCACCGATGGAGCCAAGAGTTTTTTCATAAAGACGCTATCTTTTTTGAGAAGTCGTTTGCTTCGGCGGCAAGACGGACGGACGAACAAACGCGAGCCCGACCTCACCACAAAAGGAACTTGCGACAAAGGTACTGCTTTTTTTTGGATTGTGCAAGGGATTGAACGCTTTTTTTTGGCACCTCGACAAAGTATGGACCAAACAACGCCAAGAGGCTGCCTAACCATTGCGTTAGACAGCCTCTCTTATCTCACAAGGGGGTGGACCGGTGGACCGCCGGACCGGCACTTTCCCTAATATATATTATATGTACGCGCGCGCGTGTATTTTATAGAAACCGCTGGCCCGGCGGCCCGGCGGTCCACTTTGACCTCGCTCCCGACATCGGCAGGTCCTTCCCAAAACAGTACGATTTTTAAGATTTCCCCTGCCGCAACCTCCCCGCAACTTTTTCGCGGGTCTATCGCGGGTCTCCCGCAGGTCTCCCGCGGGTCGAAAGCAAGTCAAGCCCACCCAAAAAATGTACTATTGTTAAGATTTCCCTTACCGAGACCTTCCCGTATTTTTTCACGGGTCTATGCTCCATCCCTTTGTAGGGAGGGACGGGGTGGGTCCTACCCTACCTTCACACGGTCTGCTCCACATTCCAGACGAAGGCGCGCACACCGACGGCGGGGTTACGCATATCCAGTTTGCGGATACCCTCCAGCAGGTCCTCCACTTGGTTATCCTCCACCACGGTTATCATGCACGAGTTCATCTCCGGCCACGCGTGGGTGCCGCGGCGAGGCTCACCCCCATTCGTGCCGCGACCCTGCACCTGCTCAAAGAAAGTAAAACCCGTAACATTCAGTTTATCAAGCATATACTCCACCCGCTCTGTGTTCGCTTGATTATATACTATCATTACACTTTTCATATTGTTGTTGTATTTTGATGATTATACCATTTCATTGTCCGACCGTTTCACTGTCCGACCGCTACGCTGAACGACCGATTCAGTTTCCGACTGTATCTCGGTCTTTCAGCGCGTAGCGCGGTCGGTCAGCGCAGCGGTCTTTCAGCGTCAGCGGTCGGACAGCGCTATGCGCGGTCTCCCTACTTCACGCCGCTCGGCGTCGTCTCGGGGAACACCTCGTCTGACGCTACGGGTGAGGGCTGCGGTTTCTGGTTCTTCTTAGGCTTCAGGTCCATGAAGATGAAGCTCTTGCGCATCTTGCTCACGCGGTCGCGCTCGCCATGGCGCGACATCGCCGCATAGAGCACAGGCACCATGAAGAAGGTCAGGAACGTCGAGACGGTCAGACCGCCAATCACCACAATACCCATCGGCTTCCACATCTCGGAGCCTTCACCGTTGCTCACTGCCATCGGCACCATACCGAGGATAGTGGTGAACGCCGTCATCAGCACAGGACGGATACGGCTTCTGCCCGCTGCCTGCACGGCTTCGTTCAACTCCCAGCCGCGCTCACGCAAGAGGTCGATATAGTCAATCAGCACAATACCGTTCTTCACTACGATACCCACCAACATGATGACGCCCAATGCACCAATCATATCCAACGAACTATTGGTCAGCCACAGGGCGATTACCACACCCGAGAGGGCAAACGGAATGGTGAACATAATCACAAACGGCTTCTTCATTGACTCAAATTGGCTTGCCATCACGATGAACACCAACATGACAATCAGTACTAACAACATTCCCATATCTTTGAAGGTGTCTTGCTGGTCCTCATAGTCGCCGGCAATACGCACCACCACGCCCTGCGGGATGTCTAAGGTCGGGATAACCTGCGTCTCAAGGTACTGTGCCAACTCACCCAAAGAGGTGTTGTAGGGCGTTACCTGCACCGTAACGATACGCTGACGGCTCTTGCGCTCAATGGTCGGTGGCGTCCAGTATTCACCGATTGTACATACTTCGCTCAGTTTCACGCTCTTGCCTGCCGGTGTCGGGATGGTCAAGTTCGCAATCGCCTCCACCGAGTTGCGGTCTTTCTCTTCCAGACGGCACAGGATGTCGTACTCCGAGCCCTCGTCTTTGAGATAGCCGCATGCCATACCGTTCACACGGTTGCGCAAAGCGGAAGAGATAGTCGCGGATGTCAAACCAAGGCGAGATGCCTTTTCTTTGTCCACTGTAATCTTTATCTCTGGACGCTCATCATCACGCGAAATAGTCGCATCGCGCGCACCGGGTACCTCGTGGTTACAAATCGCTTTAAGTTGCTCTGCCAATGCGGAAGTCTCGTCGAAGTCGTAGCCGTAAATCTCCAAGTCAACGGTGTTGGAAGCACCGCCACCGCCACCAGATGTACTTACCTGATAGTCAATAATCTCCGGATAGCGTGCCATCTCCTGACGAAGTATCTCTGCCATCTCGAAGATAGTCTGCTCGCGCTCGTACTTCTTGCTCGTGCGGATAGTCATGGAGATAGTGTTGTTCATCGTCGAGGAAAACAGCGCACCCATGCCGCTATCATCGTTGGTTCCGGCGGAGGTACTAATCAACTGTATCTCAGGCACTAACTCCACAAAGCGTGCTTCCAGCATACGCGCAGTTTTGAGCGTCTCCTCGATACGCGTACCGCGCTGTAACTTCACCGTAACCGACATGCGCCCTTGGTCCTGCTGCTTCATAAAGTCAGTACCAATCCGCCCCGTAATCATAGGTATCATCGAACAGCAGAAGAAAGCCAAAAGGATGAAGAAGGTTACCACTTTGTGGCGTAAGCACCAACCGAGGGCTTTGGCGTACTTCTCATCTATCCAATCGAGCCATCTCACCACAATACGCTCATACCAAGTCTGCTTGCCTTTCTCGTCATCAATGAGGTTACCCTCAGCGTCCACATGCACCTTGCGCGGCTTGAGCAACTTGCTCGCCAACATAGGCGTCAGCGAAATAGCCACCAGTGTCGAAGTACATACCACGATGGTTACAATCCATCCCAACTCCTTGAACATGATACCTGCCATACCCGTCAGCATGGTCAGCGGCACGAAAACCGCCACAATCACAAGGGTCGTAGCAATAACCGACACCCATACCTCGTTGGTCGCATAGATAGCCGCTTCGCGCGGGTTCTCACCGCGGTCAACGTGCTTCGTGATATTCTCCAACACCACAATCGCATCGTCCACCACCATACCGATAGCCACGGTGAGCGAACACATGGAAATGATATTCAGCGAAGAACCCACCATCTTCAGATAGATAAACGCAACAATAAGGGCGATAGGAATGGTGATAGCGATAATCAAGGTCGCACGCCACTTGCCGAGGAAGAACAGCACCACCAAGACCACGAAGAGCAAGGCGTAGAGGATAGACTCGGTCAAGGAGTCAATAGAGTTCTGGATATTCTCCGACGAGTCGTAAATCAACTTGAACTGCACATCCGAGGGCAGGGTCTTCTGAATCCGTGCAATCTCTTTGCGCACGTCCTTACATATCTGCACCGTGTTCGCACCGGTCTGCTTGGTAACCATCAGGCGGGCGCACTCGCGACCGTCCGTCTTCTCGTCCAAAGACAACTCCTTGATGGTATCCTTCACCGTGGCGATATCGCGCACAAAGACCTGACGACCGTCTGCCGTGGTGGTTACTACGATATTGTTTATCTCATCCGAGGTCTCATATTCCGAGCGCACCTCCATCTGGTACTGCTCTTTCTCCAACTTCACCGTACCGGACGACATGTTGAGGTTGTTGGCGGATATCATCTGCCCCACGCTCTCCACGGTCAGCCCGTAAGCGTCCAGTTTCTGCTGGTCAAGATAGACATACACGTAGCGGTCCGGTGCACCCGACACCGTCAAGTTACCGATACCGTCCACACGGTTCAACTGCGGGATAATCTCATCGTCCAGCAACTTTTCCAGCGCAGGATACGACTCGTCCGCCATCACGGCGTACTGAATCACAGGCATCATGCTCGTGCTCAGTCGCATCACAATCGGGTTGGAGCAGCCGTCCGGCAAATTATCCTTCACGATATCCACATACGTTCGCACATCGTTGAGCACCTCATCCAAGTTGGTTCCCCACTCAAACTCAAGGGTTACCGACGAGATGTTATCTTTCGATTTGGAAGTAATCTCTTTCAAGTGGTCCACCGAGTTAAGCGAGTTCTCCATCACTTTCGTAACGTTGCTCTCCACCTCCGATGCGGAGGCACCCGGGTAGGTCGTCATCACCGTTACATACGGCGGGTCCATCTCAGGGAACTGGTCGATAGGCAGTTGCAGGTAACTGAACACACCTATCACTATCACAGCCAAGAAGATAAGGGCTGTGGTAACGGGCTTTTGCACC
>JALFGC010000075.1 GCA_022777485.1 Bacteroidales bacterium | reverse complement strand
GATACTACGGTGTGGCCTGGAGACCGCACCTCCTTGTCCGCCTCAGAGACGAAGGTAATAAGTCCTTCATCCTGCGTCCTTGATCCTTCATCCCAAGAATGTCCTTTATCCTTCATCCCATGGGACTCTCTCTTCTCCGACCCGTACTTACGGGCGTTGATAGACACGGCACTGGTGCATAACCTCGATTTGCAGGTAGCGCACGAGCATGTGATGCAAGCGGAGGCAGCATTGCGCGGGGCGCAGTTAGCGTATGTGCCGTCGGTGTCGCTCTCCCCCTCGGCGGGTTTCTCCCCGCAAGGAGGGATACGCAACGGCACCTACGACCTGATAGCCGCCGCCTCGTGGGAGTTCGACATCTTTGGTCGGACGCTCAATAGCCTGCGCGGTGCAAAAGCCGCCAAGGCGCAGATGCTCGACTATGAGCAGGCATCGCGATGCGCACTCATCGCCGGTGTGGCGAACACCTACTACACTCTCCTCATGCTCGATGCCCAACTTGCTACCGCCGAGGAGACAGAGAGTACATGGGCAGAGACCGTCAGCACCATGCGCAAACTGAAAGCGGCGGGTATGTCCGATGAAGCGGCAGTAACGCAGATGGAAGCCACCTACTATTCCATCCGAACCATAGTACTTGACCTGCGCCAACAGATATACGAGACGGAAAATGCAATGCGGCTGATGGTGTGGGGGGAGGATATGAAGCAAGGAGCATGTCCGGGTGCGCAGGCGCCCCCGACTGCTGAGAATAGTGCCGACTCTGAAACCTCAGAGACAAAGGTAACAAGTCCTTCATCCTGTGTCCTTCATCCTTCATCCTTCATTCAGAGGGGCTCGCTTTTCGAGCAGGCTTTAGTATTAGACCCTGCGGCTTCGCTTCCCGCGGATATCCTCCTTCGCCGTCCCGATGTGCGAGCAGCGGAGCAGAATATGGCACGCGCGTTCTATGCCGTCAACTACGCCCGCAGCAGTTTCTTTCCCTCGCTGACCCTGAGCGGTAGTCTTGGATGGACAAACCATAGTTATGCCACCATCATCAACCCCATGACCTTCATCTCCTCTTTGGCGGCATCGCTCTTCGTACCGCTGTTCCAATCCGGTCGCAATATACAGCAACTTAAGATGGCGAAATCGCAACAACGCGAGGCACTGCTCATGTTTTCGCAAACGGTGCTCTCGGCGGGCAACGAGGTGAACAATGCGCTGCACAACTACCAAACGCTCGCCGACAAACAGTCGCTTTATGATAGTCAGGTGGAGGCACTGCAGCGGGCGGCTAAGGCAACGAAACTCAAGATGCAGTATGGTAGCACCACCTATCTGGAGGTGCTGACAGCCCAAAACAGTCTCCTGCAAGCGCAGTTCACGCAGATAGCCAATCGCATGCAGACCCTCCAAGCCGTGGTAACCCTCTACCGCGCCCTCGGCGGCGGCAGCGAATACAAGGAATAATCCTACCCATAGAGGCTGTCTAACAAGTCCACTCCTTAGTTCCGGCGATAACAATTCATTAGCCGTACATTACGGTAAAAAGACGGTAAAAAGACGGTAAAAAGACGGCAAAAAGACGAATGAAATAGGCAGGTAGAAGCCGAGAATAAACAAGTTCTAATGGCTCTTTTAATGGCTTTTAACGGAGAAAAACCATCTCCCAACGGGGCAACATGCAAGGAGGTGCGGTCTCCAGGCCGCACCAAAGAAAGGCAGCAACGATGGCGGGAAGGTATGTTCGGCAGGAAGTGTTATCCCGATTTATCGGGACCGCAATGGAGATTTCGTGGCTCTTGCTCGGGCATGCAATGCTTTATAATTGCCTTCCCTTACCCCAATTCCCGAAAGGTGTACCCTAATTACCGATTTGATAGGACAAGTGTTTGCCCTATCATTTTTTATTGCTACCTTTGCACTCGAAAGGATTTGAATGACACCAATATGAAAAAGCTTTTTATATTTTTCTTCCTCTTAATTCCTTCTTTCAGTATGGCACAACAACGCATTGTACAGACGGCAGGGCGAGAGCAGTTGGGCGAGTTTGCCCCCGAGTTTGCCCACCTCAACGATGACATCCTCTTCGGGGAGGTGTGGAGCAGAAACGACCTGCTGAGCCTCCGCGACCGCAGTATGGTTACCCTGACAGCGCTTATCAGTCAGGGAATCACCGACAACTCACTCATCTTCCACTTGCAGGAGGCGAAGCGCAACGGCATCACCCACACCGAGATTAGCGAGATCATCACCCATATCGCTTTCTATGCCGGTTGGCCCAAGGCATGGGCGGCTTTTCGGATGGCGAAAGACGTGTGGGCAGACCCTGAGGCTGCACAGACACCCCGCGAGGCGTTTCAGCAGACCATGCTCTTCCCCATAGGCGCACCTAACGACGCCTACGCGCAGTATTTCACAGGGCAAAGTTACCTGTCGCCCGTGTCCGATGCGCAGGTAAAAATAGTGAATGTAACCTTCGAGCCCGGCTGCCGCAACCACTGGCATATCCACCATGCGACCGAGGGCGGCGGACAAGTGTTGGTGTGCGTGGCGGGCAGAGGCTGGTATCAGGAATGGGGCAAAGAGCCGCAACCACTCATGCCCGGCAATGTGGTGAACATCCCCGCCGGCGTGAAGCACTGGCACGGCGCAGCAGACGACAGTTGGTTCGCACACCTCGCCATCGAAGTACAGGGCAAAGAGACATGGACAGAATGGCTGGAAAAACTATAAGCCGTAATCTCACTCTTAACATATAATTATCATATATCTTTTTGAACATATAATTATCATATAATTTATCATTAATTATTCGTTGCAAATTAGATGAATAACACACGCAAAGATGTACACTAAGAAAAATAATTAATGAATAATTACACGACAATTATATGTTATAATGTCTTACACGACAATTACATGTTAAGTCTCCACGACAATTATATGTTAAAAACGCAGATATGAAACGAACAATTTATTTATTGGCAGGCTTGTGGAGCCTGCTGTGTGGTTTAACTTTTGCAAATCAGAACACAACAATGGAGACAAAGACACTAGTGGCATACTTCTCCGCCACGGGCACAACGCGTGCCGTGGCGCAGCAGATAGCCGAATTGACCGGTGCGGACTTGTTTGAGATAGTACCCGCCCACCCCTACACCTCGTCCGACCTCAACTGGCGCAACGAGCAGTCGCGCAGCAGCGTGGAGATGGCAGACTCCAAAGCGCGCCCAGCCATGGCGCAACCATCGCCCGACATGAGCCGATACGATACCGTCTATTTGGGCTTCCCCATCTGGTGGGACCTGCCCCCGCGTATCATCCAGACCTTTATAGAGCAGACCGCACTGAAAGGCAAGACCATCATCCCCTTTGCCACATCCGGCAGCAGCGCGATAAGCCACAGCGTGCATTTCCTGATTAAGACCTACCCCTCGCTGCAAATCCACGAAGGGCGCCTGCTCAACCAAGCCACGCCCCAATCCCTCCGCGCTTGGCTAAAAATAGCAAACTGAAAACTATCTCGAATATGAAACGAATAATCTCATTGTTCGTCACTCTATCTATTTGCACTATGACCGCTTGCAGCCAAGATACTCCGATTGTAGGTACGAGTATACAACTCCGAATAGGCACAAACACCTTTATTGCATCGCTGTACGACACCCCTACAGCACATGCCTTCGTTGGCTTGCTTCCTCTCAAAGTAGAGATGTACGAACTGAATGGAAACGAGAAGTACCACTACCTCTCTATCGACTTGCCCGCCAATGCTGCCCATATAGGAACCATCCATGCAGGGGATATCATGCTCTACGGCGATAACTGTCTGGTACTATTTTATGACTCTTTTACCACATCTTACCGCTATACTCCGATAGGGCATATCGATGATGTATCGGGGCTGCGCGAGACGGTAGGTAGCGACTCCATAGAGGTAGATTTTGTGGGGGTATCCACAGGGAAGAGTGTCGCCGAAAAAGGGAAAACCGATAATGGTGTATGGTATGATATTTTTGGAAGAGAAGTCGTCTCACCAATCGCAGGCATCTACTTGCACAATGGAAAGAAAATACTATGCTTACCCTAAAAGATACGAAACAATGAAACGAAACCTATTACTAATCATTCTCACTATCAGTATGAATATCTATTCAAAAGAAAACACTATTCCGTATGCCGAAACCAACGAACTGAACCTCTGCGAGGAGTGGGACAAAACCTTCCCGCGTAGCAACCGAGTAACGCATAAGAAAGTCGTTTTTGTCAACCGTTTTGGTATCACTTTAGCGGCAGACCTATACGCGCCTGTATCCGCAACAGACACACTACTTCCCGCTATCGCCGTAAGCGGTCCCTTTGGCGCTGTGAAAGAGCAAGCTTCGGGGCTCTATGCGCAAACACTGGCGGAACATGGTTTTATCACCTTGGCTTTCGACCCCTCCTTCACCGGCGAGAGCGGAGGTACACCGCGACATATTGCTTCCCCCGATATCAACACGGAGGATTTCTCGGCGGCTGTAGATTATCTATTGACCTGCCCGGAGGTGGATAGCGCGCGTGTCTCTATCTTGGGGATATGCGGCTTCGGGGGGATGGCGCTCAACGCGGCGGCGATGGACACACGCATACACGCCACGGTAGCCGTTACTATGTACGACATGTCGCGCTGCAATGCTAATGGTTATTTCGACCAAGAAAATAGCGAAGAGGCTCGCTATGGGAAACGACTGCAACTCAATGCGCAACGAACCAAAGACGTACGCGACGGGCATTATTCGGTAACACCTCTTAACACACCGCCTGCTGATGATGCTCCGCAGTTTATGAAAGATTATTACGACTACTACAAGACCCCGCGCGGTTACCACCCACGGGCTATCAACAGCACATCCGGCTGGAATGTAGCAACAATGCTGTCATACATGAATGCCAAAATGCTGAACTACACGCCGGAGATTCGTAGTGCAGTCCTGTTGGTACATGGAGAAAACGCACACTCATGCTATTTCTCAAAAGATGCCTATGCCCGTATGGTCGGTGGGGTATCTTCGGAGAATAAATGCCTCCATAAATATGCAGCCAACAAAGAACTGCTTTTGATTCCCAATGCAGTGCATACGGATTTGTATGACAAGACCGACATTATCCCCTTTGATACAATAGCCTCATTCTTAAAAAGATAATCGCATGCCATCCGTTGCTTGGTCAACACCTTCTATTTATTTTCTCAACACGCGCTGCTGAATAAAAAACGACTTTTTCAGCCGACACGCTTGTGTATATTGAAAATTCTTAGTACCTTTGCAGGCGAAAACATTTGGATAAAGGATTAAGGACGCAGGATGAAAGACTTTCTTTGGATGAAGGATGAAGGACACAGGATAAAAGACTAAATAGAATCAACTCTGAAACTCATAGACAAAGGTAATAAGTCTTTCATCCATCATCCTTTATCTTTTATCCTCATAGACGAAAGTAATAAGTCTTTTATCTTTCATCCTTTATCTTTTATCCTCATAGACGAAAGTAATAAGTCTTTCATCCTTCATCTTTCATCCAAGAACCTATGCTAACCATCGATACCATCAGTGCCTACAACGACCTGCACGGCTTTAAGACGCAGCACCCGCAGGTAGCATTCGCGCGTTTCACGCCCGAGACGAAACGCAGCGTGGAGCAATACGAGTTCGGGCTGTATGCGCTCTTCCTCAAAGAGACGAAAGGCTGTGTCATCAACTACGGCATGACGCAGTACGACTTCGACGCGCAGACGGTGGTCTCGTTTGCACCCGGGCAACAAGTGGGCTACACCACGCTGGAGGGCGTACCCGTTCGCTCAATAGGCATCGTGTTCCACCCATCGTTTATCCAAGGGACGCCGCTGGAGAAGAAGATGAAGCGCTACTCCTATTTCGCGTACAGCAGCAACGAAGCGCTACACCTGTCGGAGGACGAGGTGCAAACCCTCAGACATAGCATGGAGTGGATAGAGCAAGAACTCGCACACCCGATAGACAAATTCTCCAAAGAACTGATAGTTACCAACTTAGAACTCATCATGGACTACTGCCTGCGGTTCTACGAGCGGCAGTTCATCACGCGTAAGGCACTTAATGTGAGCACGCTGGAGCGGTTCAGCGAACTGCTGAGCGAGTACCTGCTGCAAGGCGAGGCAGCCACCCACGGAGTGCCCACCGTGCGCTATTTTGCACAGCGTATTCACCTGTCGCCCAACTACTTAGGCGACCTTGTAAAGACGGAAACGGGCTATAGTGCGCAGGAGTTTATCGCACAGCGCTTGGTGCAGTATGCCGAGCGTCAGTTGCAGGACGAGCAACTGAGTGTGAAGGAGATAGCCCTGCAAGCAGGCTTCCGCCATCCCCAGCACTTCGTCCGTTTCTTCAAGAAGCACACCTCCCTCACTCCCACCGACTTCCGCGCACAAACCTCCGCCCGCTAATTACCTTAGTCTCTGAATTTCAGAGTAGATTCTATTTAGTCTTTCATCCTTTATCCTGTATCCTTAATCCAAAACTAAAACAATGATTCGAGATTTCAGTTATCAGAATCCTACGTGGATTCATTTTGGCAAGTCGGCGATGGAGAAGTTGCCGATGGAGTTATCGCAGTACGGCGAGCGCGTGCTGCTGGTGTATGGCAAGTCGTCTATCAAGCGTATCCCCTGCGGCGCAGAGGGACAGAGCCTGTACGACCATGTGTTGCAGGTGCTTCGTGCAGCGGGCAAGCGGGTGGTGGAACTGGGTGGCGTGAGTGCCAACCCGCGCTACAGCGAGTTGTTGGAAGGTGCGCGCTTGGCGCGTGAGAACCGCGTGGACTTGATTCTGGCAGTTGGCGGCGGCTCTGTGATAGACTGCGCGAAAGGTATCTCCTGCGCGGCGTACGCTGAGGGCGATGTGTGGGAGCGCTACTATGTGCGGCAGGAGAAGGTGAACAACCCGATTATCCCCGTGGGTAGTATCCTAACCATGGCGGGCACAGGCAGCGAGATGAACTCCGGCTCGGTCATCACCAACGAGGCGCAGCGGCTGAAGATAGGGCGCGTATATCCGCTGGCGCAGGTTGCACCCCGCTTCTCCATCCTGAATCCCGAGTTCACCTACACCGTGCCGAGATACCAGATGGTAAGCGGCATTGCGGATATCTTCTCGCACCTGATGGAGCAGTATTTCTCCGACGAGGACGACTGCACCACCGACTACCTGATAGAGGGCGTCATGCGCTCGCTCATCTCCGCCTCGCGCAAAGCGATACAGAACCCGCAGGACTACGAAGCACGAAGTAACATCATGTGGTGCGCCACGGTGGCGCTCAATAAGTTGCTTTCGCTCAGCAAGACGGAGGATTGGGAGGTGCACATGATTGAGCACCAGTTAGGCGCCTACACCGATTGCGCCCACGGCATCGGACTGGCGATTATCTCGCCCGCTTACTATCGACACATCTACCGCTACGGCTTACCGCGCTTCGTCCGCTTCGCCCAACAGGTGTGGGGCGTAGAAGAGAGCAAAGAGCAAGGAGCCAAGAACCAAGAGCAGATAGCGCTGGCAGGAATAGACTGTTTGGAGGCGTTCTTCCGCGAGTTGGGCATTCCATCCACCCTGCGCGAGGTAGGTGCCACAGAGGAGATGCTGCCGCAGATAGCGCACTCTACCATCCTCGGCGGCGGCTACAAAATCCTCACCGCCGACGATATAGAGACCATCCTCCGCGCATGCTACTAAGAAATTGAATAGGCGTACTATGTGTAACATATAATTGCCGTGTAATTATTCATATAATTTAGCAATGTATAATTAATGGTTAATTACACGATAATTATATGTTAAAAGAATGAAAATGTATGCACATCAGTGAGAAGCAATACTATCAAACCACTATCGCGTCGCCCATCGGGCAGATTACGCTCGGGAGCGACGGCGATAGTTTGGTGGGCTTATGGACAGCAGGGCAGAGATTCTTTGGCGATACCGTGCCGACGGCAATGTTGCCCAATGACCATTTGCCGGTGTTCGCCCTCACGAAAGACTGGCTGAGCAGGTATTTTGAGAGGAAAAAACCTCTGATTTCGGACTTGCCCTTGGCGCCCATAGGCGGCGAGTTTCGCCAAACGGTGTGGAGAATGCTCACAGAGATTCCGTATGGGCAAGTGGTTACTTATGGATACCTTGCTCGCAAAATCGCTGTGCAGCGGGGCATTGAAAGCATGTCGGCGCAGGCAGTAGGCGGAGCCGTGGGGCACAATCCGATTTCTATCATCATACCCTGCCACAGGGTGGTCGGTGCAAACGGAAACCTTACGGGCTTCTCCGGAGGCATTCCATTGAAGTCATGGCTTTTACACCACGAAGGGGTGGATATGAACCACTTATCTTTTCCCACAAAATGTACAGCACGATAAACTACTAAATACGCAGGGAAATCATCAGCATTCAACACAATTTTACAAGTACAAACTTTTTCCATATATGCAAGGGAGAATACATAAAAAAAGACAGCCTAACGACTGTCAGACTGCTGTTTGAGTGCTCAATTAGGAAATAAAAAAACGACGCTCTATTGCATAATTCAAAAAAATGTAGTACTTTTGCAGCACTAATGCATAATTCTTCTTTCACCATGCACTATCACGTAGTTGCCGCTATTATCGTCCACGAGGGGCGAGTCCTCTGTATGCAACGCGGGCAGACCAAGTATCCTTACACTGCTTTCAAATGGGAGTTCCCGGGCGGGAAGATTGAGCCCGGCGAGCAAGCAGAAGACGCGCTACGCCGCGAGATTCGGGAAGAGATGGAGATGGAAATTACCATCCTGCGCCATTTCACTACGCACCACCATGTTTACCCCGATTTCGAGGTAACGCTGGAATTCTACCTCTGCCGTGGCGGGGAGCGCTTGGACGACCATGGCATGCCTGCTTTCACCATGCGCGAGCACCATGCCTACTGCTGGTGTCCGGTCGCTGACCTGCACACCCTCGACTGGGTAGCCGCCGACTACCCAGTCATCCATCAGATACAAGCAATAAGCTAAATGATAATTCTTAATGGCGAATGGCTGATTGTTGCCGTCCTCTATTCACGGGACGGACGCGGTAACCTGCTTCGCGCAGCACCGCCAGCAGTCCCTTGTCGCCGCCGAGGTAGATGGCATTGAGGGTGATGAACGCACTGCCGTCGCGCAGATAGGGTTGCAGGCGCTTTGCCCATGTACGGTTCCGCTGTGCATACACCTGATAATCGGAATACGAGATAGAGGTCTTGTTGTCGGGGCCCGCCACTTGATATGCCATATCTGCCAGCCGCCCCATGCGGTACATTTCCAGCAGCACTTTCTCTTGCTGCACCTCCCGCTCGGGATAGTCTATCACTTTCTTCAATTCTTCGCACTGCCAATGGAACGGCTCTCTGTCGAAGAGCATGTACATGGTTTCCCCCACATCATCCAAGCCATACACGGGCAAGCCTTTCTCCTGCGCCACCACCTCGAAGAAAGTCTCCATTGACCGCGTCTCGTCGTAGCCTAACCACTGCTTGAAGAGCGCAGCGCGGAACATCTCCGTCAGGTAGGCGGGCTTCATGCGGCATAGTTGATTCAGCCCCATGCCGAGGTTCAGCAGCAACGCTTGGTCTATATGCTCGTACTCTGTCTCGCTGTAGAAATTCGTCAGCCGCACTGAGTCGGGCAGCACCGCTGCCTGCCGCAGCGCCGAAAGTGCCTCGTAGTCTTCCATCGCGAACTCTGTAACCACCTTGTCGCACTTGGCAAAGCAGGTGAAGACATTAGGAATGGTATCCAGAAAGGCTATATCCACCAGCCGATGGGTACCAAGAACATAACTCTTTCCTTTGCAACTGTTCCCTGACACCTCATATAACACCTGCGCGGAGAGTGTTCCTCCATGACCCTCCCCGCCCCTCCCTACAAAGAGAGGAAGAAAAAATAAAAATAGTAAAACACATACCTTCTCTATTCTTATTCCCTCCCTTCGTAGGGAGGGTCGGGGTGGGTCTTGTCTTTTCATTGGAATCGTGTGATGAGGTTATAGGCTTGGTAGATACCGAGTTCCCCTGCTTTGCTGAGATCTGCCAAACCCTGCTCCGGCAAGTCGGTGTATATGTAGGTCAGCCCACGGTTGAAGTACGCCTCTGCGAAATCCGCGTCCACGGCTATGGCTTGCGTGTAGTGGTTCACCGCCGCCTGCCACTCTCGCTGCAAACAGAGGATATTCGCTTTGTTGTAGTAGGCGAAAGCGAAGTCGGGGCATAGGCGCACCACTTGGTCGTAGTCGCGCAACATAATCTCGAAGTCCATGCTCATCTTCTCCGTTTGCTCGCCCGTTGCCCGCCTGTATTGCAGCAGTTTGTAGCGCCAATTGGCGCGGCAGAAGGTAATCACCGCCACCTGCTCGCGGTCGGTGGTCAGTTGCAGTGCCTGCGTGCAGTCATCGATAGCAGACGAGTAGTCCTGCACCAGCGCGAACTCCATGGCGCGAGCGAAGAACAATGCGGGCGACAGCTGCTTGTCTAAGTGCTCCGAGAGTTGGCTTATCTGCTGAAAATGCAAGTTCACGAGTTCGGCAGTCAGCGGCTGCTCTTGCACCACGAAATGCAGTGGCGCGGGCAACCACTGAAGGCGGTTCAGTTCCGACACGGCGGAGTGGTAGTAGTTGGTCTGACGCAGCGGTTGCTCTTGCGTGTAGTACGACAGCGAGATGTTCGGCTCGTTCACCACATCAGTGTATTTCTTCTGCACAGCACCGCGGGTTGACGATTGGTATTTCTGTTCGTCCTCTGTGGGCTCTTGATTGGTCTGCGCTGTCTGCGCGGAGAACTCCTTGCGGCGGTCGCGTTTCTGCGGCTGCGCCTGCGCTATCTGCACCGAGGTGTTGGGAGCGGATTGTTGAGCGCTGCGTGTTGAACGTTTAGCGTTAGCCTCTTGCTCGCGCTCGTAGGCGGTCTGCCGATAGCGGTACGCGTCTTTGGTCAGGTTGAGCGCCGTGGCGGCTTGCGCGGCGAGGTAGTAGGAAGGCAGGAAATCAGGATAGCGGGCGATGAGCGAGTCGAAATCTGCCCTTGCGGCTTCCCACTGCCGCAACTCCATCTGCACCAGCCCGCGCTGGTAGCGCATCTCCGTCTTCTCCGGCGCCAGTTCCAAGGCGCGGTCGTAGTCCTCCTGCGCGCGGTTGTAGTCGCCCAACTCATGCCTGAGCACCCCGCGGTTGTAATAGCACTGCGCATCGCGCGGCGCCAACTCTATCGCCTTATCATAATCCGCCAGCGCACCGCGGTAGTTATGGTTATGATAGAAGATAACGCCTCGGTTGATATAGTCCCCCGCCCACTTCGACCCGAGGTTCACCGCCTGCGTCAGTTGCAGCAGTGCCTTATCATAGTCCTCGAGCATGAGGTTCACCGTGCCTAATGCCGACCAGTTGGCGGGGTTCTGCGAGTCCAACTCCGTGGTGCGTTCAAAAGCCGCCAACGCACAGGCGGTGTCCTTCATCTGCATACATATCGCCCCTTTCTCGAATAGCAGCGAAGCCGATTCGGGCTCGCGCTTGAGCAACTGCTCCATGTCTGCCATCGCTTCATCGAAATGCTCTTGTGCCGCTCGCGCATCCGCCCGCAGTAACAGATAAGTCTTGTTCTCAGGTGCAAACACCAACGCTTGGCTGAAGTCCTGCTCTGCCAACGCCGCCTCGTCCAAACGGCGATAGACGAATCCGCGCGTGTAGTACGCACCGGGCATGAACGGGTTGCAAGCGATAGCCGACTGACAGTCACGCAACGCACCTTGATAATCTTCGAGGTTGATTTTCGCAATAGCGCGGTATAGGTAAGGCTCTGCGAGGTAGGGCTTTAACTTAATCACCTGATTAAAGTACTGTATAGACAGCACATAGTCCTCAAAATAGAGCGCATTGCGCCCTATCGCCGTGATGCGGTCGGTATTGAGTTGCGCCCTCATCGGCAACCACCACCCGCACAACACCAAGACCAATATGTACCATCTCTTCCGCATTGTCTGGGTACGCAGGCGTCCCCGCCTGCTGAAGTAATGACCTTTAATGGATGCATAAAATTAACGAATAATTAACGGCAATTAGCGGAGATATTTACTCGCACTTTATCCGCTCGTACCACTCCGGTATATCAAACTGCTCCTCTTCGCTGTAGCCAAGCGTTGTGTCGCGATAGACGCGCTGCATATAGAGGGCATAGATAGGCAGCGCCATTGATGCGCCCTGTCCCTCCGCGAGGTTGTCGAAGTGTATCGCACGGTCTTCGCCGCCTACCCATACGCCACTCACTAACGACGGCGTGAAGCCCATGAACCAGCCGTCTGAGTTATTGTTCGTCGTACCCGTCTTGCCGCCCATCGGCGCTTTGATACCGTACTTGTAGCGCACGCGCACGCCTGTACCTCTGTCCACTACATCTTGCAGCATCTGTATCATCTTATACGAGGTCGTCTCGCTGATGATCTCGTGCGTCAGCGGCGCAAACCGCGCCAACACATTGCCGTTGTTGTCCTCAATGCGCGTTACATACAGCGGCTCCGTGCGGATACCTTTGTTCACAAAGGTGGTGTATGCGTCCACCATCTCCTGCACGCTCACCTCGCACGGACCGAGGCAGAGGCTGATAACAGGGTCTAACTGCCCTTGAATACCAAACGATTGCATCAGCCTCACCAACTGCTCCGGCGTGAACATCGACATCAGGTAGGCGGTAATCCAGTTAGATGAATACCGCAGTCCCCATGCCAGCGTAACCGTGTCCCCTTGGTTCTTCGCATGTGTGTCGCGCGGTGTCCATGGCAGACCGTTGGCATCATAGAGCGTTATCGAGTCGTTCACCACCTTGTCGCAGGGAGACATACCCTCGTCCATCGCCAGCGTGTAGAGGTAGGGCTTCACCGTCGAACCCACCTGCCGTCTGCCCATCGTCGCCATATCGTACTGGAAATGGGCGAAGTCGGGTCCGCCCACATAGGCTTTCACATGCCCGTTCAGCGGGTCCATCGACAGGAATCCGCAACGCAGGTAAGTCTTCAGCCAGCGGATAGAGTCCATTGGGCTCATCACAGTGTCTATCAGTCCGTTACCCTCGTACGAGAACACCTGCATCTCTACCGGCGTGTTGAATGCCGCGCGTATCTCTTCCTCGGTCTTGCCCGCTTTCTTCATGCCGCGGTAGCGGTCGGTTTGCCGCATCGAGCGCGTCATGATACCGTCTATCTCCTCCCGCGTAATCGAGATGGAGAAAGGTGCATTCCGCTTGCGTCTGCACTCGCGGAAGAAACTCTTTTGCAGGCTCTGCATGTGCTCGTCCACCGCCTCCTCGGCATACCGCTGCATCCGCGAGTCGATGGTCGTGTAGATACGCAGACCGTCCTGATACAGATTGTAGGGCGAACCGTCCGGCTTGGTGGTCTTGTTGCAGAAACCGTACAGCGGGTTGTTGTCCCATTGGTATTTGTCTATCTTGTACTGCTGCTTGTTCCACTCCGAGTAATGGCTCTCTTTCGGCTCTTTCGCCGTCAGCACATTGCGCAGATACTCGCGGAAATACGGCGCCATGCCCTGCTTGTGGTCCACGCTGCTGTAGTGCAACTCAATGGGCAGCGCCTGCAGCGAGTCGCGCTCTGCTTCGGTCAAGTAGCCGTATTTCTCCATCTGGCTCAGCACGGTGTTCCTCCGATCAAGCGCATTCTGATAACGACGAATGGGGTTGTACAGCGATGGGTTCTTACACATACCCACCAGCATTGCGCTCTCCTCCACCTTCAGGTCTGCCGGAGTGGTAGAGAAATACACCTGTGCCGCCGACTTGATACCCACGGCGTTGTACAAGAAATCGAACTGATTCAGGTACATCAGCAGTATCTCGTCTTTCGAATACAGCCGCTCCAACTTCGTTGCTATCACCCATTCTATCGGCTTCTGCATAGCACGCTCGAAGATGTTATTTGCTCGCGGCGACCATATCTGCTTCGCCAACTGCTGCGTCAGCGTGCTGCCGCCCCCCGCGCGCCCCAACTTCAGCACCGCGCGCATGAACGCCTTGAAGTCCACACCCGTATGGTTGTAGAATCGCGCGTCCTCGGTCGCTATCAGCGCCTCCACCAACTCCGGCGACAAATCGCTATACTGCACACCCACGCGGTTAGCCTGACGATAGTAGCGCCCCAGCGACTGCATGTCTGCCGAGAACACTTCGCTCGCATACTTATTCTTCGGGTTCTGCAACTCCTCCAACGGCGGCAGATAGCCCAACCAGCCTTTCGTTATCATCCAGAATAGCACTACCACGACTACTACGCCAGCCGCGAACAGCGACCAAAAATATACTAAGAACTTTTTCATTTCTTCGTTAATTATTCATTAAATTGCCGAGTTCATTCTCCGTTAATTGCCGTAAGTATTCGTTAATTTTGTCTTTTTTAGGCAAATTAAGGAATCATGAAAGGGCATTAACGGAGGAATTTTTGTTCATCCTTTTCGCACATTAACGGTCAATTAACGGGCATTAATGGAGAATACAAATTCCGCCGACAAAGTTACTACTTTTTACCGACATATGCAAATCCCATACCATTTTTTGGAAATAATCTGACAAAACTATTACTTTTTCACGCTTTCCCCAAAACTTGGTCTCTCTTGCTCCTTCCTCCCCGCTTGTTGGGTGAACCAGTGAACATTGAGAAAAAGCGGCGGTTTTTGTGTAAAATCGAGCAATCATTTGCATATGCCAAAAAAATAATGTACCTTTGCCAAGCATTTAACAATTAATAATTCACACATTACCATGAAGATTCGTACTTTTCTTCTCGCAGCGCTATCTGCCTTCGCGTTGAGCGGGCAGGCGGCAGTAACTATCACCAAGTCCGCCGGATGGCTTGAAACGGCTTATGCCGAGTGGACACCGGGTTCCTACACCAATTATCATGCTTATGTTCGTCCTGCGGGCGGGGAATACACCCAACTGGACGCTATGCTGTTGCGCAACTACGGAGACTACATGCGCGTGGACGCTTTGGGACTGAAAGCAGGCAACTATCAGTTGAAGATTGTGCCTGTGGACGGCAGCGGCAATGAGGTCGCATCCGAGGCTGCGGAGACCGGCACACTCGCAGTAGCAGCACACGACCGCAACGGATTCGCACACTTTAACTATTCAAAGGGCGTGGGCGCCTACAACAACGACGGCACCCTCAAAGCAGGTGCGAAAGTGTTCTATGTAACCAAACAAACTGCCAAGACTATCTCCACCAATGTCGCAGGAGTAGGCACTTGCACAGGCTTGCAGGCTATCATCGACGGCTATCAGAAAGGGCAAGACAAAACGCCGATAGCCTTCCGTATTATCGGCACTATTCAAACTGCCGATATGGACGCACTGAGTAGTTCCTCAGAAGGCTTGCAGATTAAAGGAAAAGCAGCCGACTCGGAGTTGAACATTACTATCGAGGGTGTGGGCAACGACGCCACTATCAAGGGCTTCGGCTTCTTGATACGCAACTCGGCTTCGGTAGAATTGCGCAACTTAGGCGTGATGACCGGCTTGGACGACGGTATCTCGCTCGACACTGATAACGACCATATCTGGGTGCACCACATTGATGTGTTCTATGGACCCAACAAGGGCGGCGACCAGAAGAAAGGCGACGGAGCCATAGATGTGAAAGGAAACTCGAAGCATGTAACTGTTTCTTACTGCCACTTCTGGGACACGGGCAAGTCCACGATGTGCGGTATGAAAGACGAAAGCGGACCGAACTACATCACCTACCACCACAACTGGTTCGACCACTCCGACTCCCGCCACCCGCGCATACGCACAATGAGCGTGCATATCTACAATAACTACTTCGACGGTGTGGCAAAGTACGGCGTAGGCTCCACTACGGGCTCGGATGTGTTTGTAGAGTGCAACTACTTCCGCAACTGCGCTAAGCCCATGCTCACCTCCTTGCAGGGAAGCGATGTGAACAGCGGCGTAGGCAGCAGCGATGAAACAAAAGGTACCTTCTCCGGCGAGGCAGGCGGCAGCATAAAGGCTTACAACAATGTGATGACAGGCTCGTATAAGTTTATCCCCTACAGCAGCACGAACAACAAACATTTCGACGCCTATGTGGTGAGCAGCCGCAGCGAGCAGGTGCCGTCGAGCGTTACCTCGCTGAGCGGTGGGAACACCTACAGCAACTTCGACACCAACGCCTCGTTGATGCCTTCTATCACGCCGGATGACCCGAAGGATGTGCCCGCTATCGTAACAGGCGACAAGGGTGCAGGTCGGTGCGAGCACGGCGACTTCCAATATACGTTTAATAACGCAACGGAGGATAGCAACTACGATGTGATTAGCGATTTGCGCACAAAGATTGATAACTACAAATCCAGCCTCATCGGTATCGTGGGCGGCGAGGAATCGGGCACGGGCACAGGCGGCGGAGAAGAGCCTACTGACCCTACCGACCCCACGGACCCCACGGACCCTTCTGACCCCACCGACCCGGGTACCTCGACAGGAGAATACGAGTGCCATTTCTCAGACAAGAAGCCCAGCAACGACTTCTACACCGTAGTGGGGAACTACAGCGACTCCAAAGGAAAGTTCACCGCACCCAATGGCGTTACCTACACCATGTGCCTCAAGATAGAGTCCTCCACTTCTATCACGTTCACCACTAAGGAGACCATGCGACTCTACCTCGGTTTCGCGGAGGGCAGCACACCGAATATCAAGATTAACGGAGAGAAAGTAGTAGGCGCCAACGCAGTGATAGAGAAGGAACTTCCCGCAGGCACCTATGAACTGAAGAAAGCAGATTCCCACTTCCTCTTCTATATCAATCTGTATAGTTTAGGCGGCGAAGGCAATACTGAATTAGCCGTTGGGGAGTTTGATGTGCAGCGCCTCGCCTATAACGGTGCCGCTATCCTGAACCCCGAGGGCAAGCACATGCGCCTCTATACCGTAACGGGCCACTTGCTCGGCACCAATAGCGGCAAGGAGGTAAGCACGGCGCACCTGCCGAAAGGCATGTACCTTGTGGTCGCCGAAGGCGAGACCCTGCGCTTTGTCGTGAAGTAAACAACTATAAATTAAGAATTATGAATTATGAGTGCGCATGTTCTGAAACTCAGTTCCAATACACTCATAATTCATAATTCGTAATTCATAATTATCTTGTTCTTTTTTGCAAAAAAGTTTGTGTATTCCAAAAAAAAGTAGTACCTTTGCACGCAAATTCAAAAGAACCTCTTTTCGTTTGCCTATGTCTGACGGTACAAACATAGTTACTATCCCGGCACTTGTGGACCTTCATGTCCATTTTCGTGAGCCGGGTTTTTCGTATAAAGAGACTATCCGCACAGGTAGTATGGCGGCGCAGGCGGCGGGCTACAGCGATGTGTTCACCATGCCCAACCTCAACCCCGTGCCGGACACGGTGGAGCACCTGCAAGCGCAGTTGGCTATCATCGAGCGCGATGCCGTAGTGGGTGTGCACCCCTACGCTTCTATCACGATGGGGCAGCAGGGCAAAGGCGAGTTGGTGGATATGGAGGCATTGGCGCCATATGTGATTGGGTTCTCAGATGATGGGCGTGGCGTGCAGGACGAGGGGCTGATGCGTGAGGCGATGGTGCGTTGCCGTGCAGTAAACCGTATGATAGTGGCGCACTGTGAGGTGAACAGCCTGCTGCATGGCGGCTATATCCACGCAGGGGAGTATGCGGCAAAGCACGGACACAAGGGCATTTCGTCCGAGAGCGAATGGAAGGAGATAGAGCGCGACATCCGTCTGGTAGAACAGACAGGGTGTCGTTTTCATATATGCCATATCTCGACCAAAGAGAGTGTGGCGCTGGTGCGCGACGCGAAGCGGCGCGGGCTGCCCGTAACCTGTGAGACGGCGCCGCATTACCTGCTGTTGTCGGACAAAGACCTGCAGGAAGACGGACGCTGGAAGATGAACCCGCCGCTTCGCAGTGAGGCAGACCGACAGGCGATGATTGAGGGGGTGCTTGATGGGACGGTGGACTGCATCGCTACCGACCATGCGCCGCACAGTGTGGAGGAGAAGAGTCGCGGCTTGCGCCAGAGTGCGTTCGGCATCGTAGGATTAGAGACGGCATTTCCCCTGCTCTATACTTATATGGTACGCGCGGGCGTGTTGTCGCTGGAGCGACTGGTAGAACTCATGTCGCTGGCGCCTCGGCGCATTGCAGGGCTGCCGATAGAGGGTTGCCCGACCGTGCAGATGGACCTCGGGGCGCACTATCGGATAGACCCCGCGTGCTTCCTCTCGATGGGCAAGAGCACACCGTTTGAGGGATGGGAAGTGTATGGGAGGATAAAGGACCGCTCGCTTTGCTCGCTAAAAGATGAAGGATAAAAGACTAATTACCTTCTAATCTAATCAATGTGTTATCTCGAGACAAATAAGATGATTTTTACTATACTATCAAATGAACTTATTGCCAAACATGTTTGGCGGATGCGGTTAGCGGGGGCGGAGGGTTTGCCTATCCGCTCGGGGCAGTTCGTGGAAATAGCCGTGCCCGGGCAGTACCTGCGTCGCCCTATATCGGTATGCGACTATGCCGAGGGCGTGCTGACTATCATCTATAAGGTGGTGGGTGTAGGTACGGACGCGATGAGCCAATGGCAGGCGGGGCAGCAGGTGGACATGCTGGTCGGATTAGGGAACGGCTACGACCTCGCCTGCGCGGGCGAAAGACCGCTCTTAATAGGCGGGGGCGTGGGTGTGCCGCCGCTGTATATGCTGGCGCGAGTGCTGCGCGAACAGGGCAAGCAGGTGCGCGTTATCTTGGGCTTTAACACGAAGGATGAGGTGTTCTACGAGGAGGAGTTTCGCGCCTTAGGCTGCGAGGTGGAGGTTACCACTGTGGACGGCTCATATGGTACGAAAGGGTTTGTAACGGAGGCAAGGCTGGATGAAGGATTAAGGAACCCTTGCTCCACTTACTACTATTCTTGCGGACCGTTGCCTATGTTGAAGGCTGTGATTGGGCATTGGGGCGAGCAGGGCGAGGTGAGCATGGAAGAACGCATGGGCTGCGGCTTCGGCGCGTGTATGGGCTGCTCCATACAGACCAAAGAAGGGACGAAACGCGTCTGCAAAGACGGACCGGTGTTTAAGACTCAGGAACTAAAGACCCTCTAAATCTCCCTTAAAGGGAGACTTGATAAAAACGAATGTATAACTAAAAACTAATCTCCTCACTCCCTCCCTTGCGGGGTCCCCGAAAAATCTCTGATTTTTGGGGTGCTCTTTAGGGAGGGTCGGAGAGGGTCTCATATGAATACAACGGTATCTTTATCGAATATAGAACTGCGGAATCCTGTTATCCCTGCATCTGGGACGTATGGGTTTGGGGAGGAGTTTGCGGCGCTGTATGACCTGAATGTGCTGGGCGGTATCTCGTTCAAAGGCACTACGCGGGAGGCGCGGTACGGCAATGCGTTGCCTCGTATTGCAGAGTGCGGCGGGTATGGCATGCTGAACGCCGTGGGGTTGCAGAATCCGGGCGTGGAGCATGTGGTGGCGCATGAGTTGCCGCGGCTTAGGGAACTATACAACGGGGTGGTGCTGGCAAATGTGAGCGGGTTCTCCATAGATGATTATGTCTATACCTGCGAGCGGATGGATAAAGCGCCGGAGGTGGATATCATCGAGGTGAATATCTCCTGCCCGAATGTGCATAACGGAGGAATGGCGTTTGGCACGCAGCCGGAAGCCGCGGCGGAGGTAACGCGGGCGGTGAAGGCGGTAACGCATAAGCCCGTGTATATGAAGTTATCGCCGAATGTGACGGATATAGTAGCGATAGCGCGTGCGTGCGAGGAGGCCGGTGCAGACGGGCTTTGCCTAATCAATACGATACTGGGCATGCGCATAGATATTCGCAGGCGGCGTCCCGTGCTTGCCAACCGCTATGGCGGCTACTCGGGGCCCGGGGTGTTTCCCGTGGCGCTGCGGATGGTGAATCAAGTGGCGCGGGCAGTGCAGGTGCCGATAATAGGCTGCGGTGGCGTGGAGAAAGCAGAGGACGTGGTAGAGATGATGATGGCGGGTGCCACAGCAGTGGAAGTGGGGGCAGCGAACTTGGTCAACCCGATGGCATGCAAAGAGATTGTGGAGCGACTGCCGTGCCTCATGGAAGAGTTGGGAATAGAGAAATTAACTGATATTATTGGAATTGTTCGATAGACCGTCTTACGACTGACAGACCGCGCTTCGCGCTGACAGAAAAAAGACCGTTCACTTCGTTCGCTGTCAGACTGATATAGTCTCGAATACAGATATCATCAAACAATATGCTCTGCAAGAATCCCATACATCTCGTGAGCGTCAGCGAACAGGATTATAAATAATACCCTTGCTGCGGGCTGCGCCCTTGCAGAGATTGGGAAAGATTTTGGGCGGAGGTTGACAGAATCAGTCGTTCAGCGTAGCGGTCAGACAGTGAAACGGTCGGACAGCAATGCGGTCAAATAAAATATCATCCATTATGAAAGATGTAATTATTGCTTGTGATTTTGCCTCGGCGGAGGAGACTTTTCGCTTTTTGGACAGGTTCGGTGAACTGCGTCCGTATGTGAAGATTGGTATGGAGTTGTACTATGCGGAGGGTCCGCAGATTGTGCGTGAACTGAAGCGTCGGGGGCATAAGATTTTCCTTGACTTGAAGTTGCACGACATACCCAATACGGTGAAGAAAGCGATGGCGGTGCTGAGCCGTTTGGATGTGGATATGTGTAACCTGCACGCGGCAGGCACTATTGCGATGATGGAGGCGGCACGCGAGGGGCTCACCCGCGCGGACGGTAGCCGACCGATACTCTTGGCGGTAACGCAACTGACCTCTACGAGCGAGGAGCGTATGCACGAGGACCTACTGATTGAGGGGAAGATAGGCGATGTGGTGGTGCACTATGCGCAGAACGCGCGGAAAGCGGGCTTGGACGGCGTGGTGTGCTCGCCGCTGGAGGCAGGTATGGTGAAAGCGGCTTGCGGCAAGGAGTTCCTGACGGTTACGCCCGGGATTCGCTTCGCCGACGGTGCGGTGGGCGACCAAGTGCGCGTTACCACTCCCGCACAGGCGCGTGAGATAGGGACGGACTTCATCGTGGTAGGGCGCCCGATTACCGCCGCCGAAGACCCCGTAGCGGCATACAAACGGTGCTTGGAGGAGTTTGTGGGGTAGGGAATTGTCAGGTAAATCACCCGCTAATCACCCGCTAATCACTAACTAATCGTTAACTAATCACTAACTAATCACTAACTAATCACTAACTAATCGTTAACTCCTGTCTCGATATAGATTGCTTGAAAAATATATGGTAACAAAACAACTTATTGCGAAAGACCTGCTGTCGATAAAGGCGGTCTTCCTTCGTCCGAATGAGCCCTTCACATGGGCGAGTGGTATCAAGAGTCCGATTTATTGCGATAACCGCTTGACGCTGAGCGATGTGCGCGTGCGAGAGGATGTAGAGAACGGGCTGGCAGAGATTATCCGAAGGGAGTATCCTGAGGCAGAGGTGCTGATGGGTACTTCTACGGCAGGTATCGCCCACGCGGCGATTACGGCGACTATCCTCGGGCTGCCGATGGGGTATGTGCGCAGCGGTGCGAAAGACCACGGACGCGGCAACCAGATAGAAGGAAGGCTGGAGAAAGGGCAGAAAGTGGTGGTCGTGGAAGACCTGATTTCTACTGCGGGCAGTTGTATCGAAGTGGCAGAGGTGCTGCGCGAGGCAGGTGCCGAGGTGTTGGGCGTGGTGAGTATCTTCACCTACGGCATGCAGAAAGGGCTTGACCGCTTGGCAGCCGCCACGTTGAAGAACGTGAGCCTGTGCGACCTTGACACGCTCGTAGACGTAGCCGTAGAGGAGCAGTATATCGCGCCTGAAGACAAAGCCCGTCTGCTGAAGTTCCGCGCTAACCCGAGCGACGAAGGGTGGCGGGAGTAGGATGAAGGATAAAGGATTAAGGATGAAGGATGAAAGACTTATTACCTTCGTCTGTGCCTATTCAAATTCAACCCTATTTTGTCCTTAATCCTGTATCCATTATCCTTCCTCTATACAAAACTATTTCGTCTTTAATCCTTTATCCTTTATCCTTAATCCCAAAATGAGACATTTGTTAGACCCGACAGATTTGAGTACTGCCGAAATAGATGCGATTATTGAGCGTGCGCTGGATATTATTGCGCACAAAGAGAAATATGCCGATGCTTGCCGCGGGAAGAAACTCGCGACGCTATTCTATGAGCCGAGCACCCGCACGCGATTGAGTTTTACCGCTGCGATGATGGAGTTGGGCGGCAATGTGCTGGGTTTCTCCGACGCGCGTAGCAGCAGTGTGAGCAAAGGCGAGACGGTGGCAGACACGATACGCGTGGTGAGCGCGTTTGCCGACATCGTGGCTATGCGCCACTACAAAGAGGGTGCGCCGCGGGTGGCTTCGGAGTACAGCCGTATCCCTATCATCAACGCAGGCGACGGCGGGCACTCGCACCCCACGCAGACAATGACCGACCTGCTGACCATACGCCGTGAGTTGGGGCATTTTGACCACTTGACGGTGGGGCTCTGCGGCGACTTGAAATACGGTCGCACCGTGCATTCGCTCATCAAAGCCATGCGCCGCTACGAGGGAGTGCAGTTCGTGCTTATCTCGCCGAAGGAGTTGCGCCTGCCCGACTACATGAAGAACGAGTTGGGCGACAATTACCGCGAGTGCAGCACGCTGGAAGAGGCAATGCCGCTGGTGGATGTGCTCTATATGACGCGCGTGCAGCAGGAGCGTTTTGCCGACAAAGCGGAGTACGAGCGGCTGAAAGACTCGTTCATCCTTGATACGGAGAAGATGGCGTTAGGTAAGCCGAGCATGATAGTGCTGCACCCGCTGCCGCGCGTGAACGAGATCACGGTGGAGGTGGACAAAGACCCGCGTGCCGCCTATTTCCGCCAAGTGGAGAACGGGAAGTATGTGCGTATGGCGCTGATTTACACCCTGCTGCAATGGAAAGAGCAGGCGCAGCCCTCTGCGCTTACACCTACAGCGACCGACTGCCCATGCCATAACGACCGCTGTATCTCCACCACCGAGCCCGTGGAGAAGAAAGCCTACCGCGACGCCGACGGGGTGCTACGGTGCTTCTACTGCGACCACTCTTTAGGATGAAGGATAAAGGATGAAGGATGAAAGACTAAATAGTAACGACTCTGATACCTCAGAGACAAAGGTAATAAGTCCTTCATCTTGTGTCTTTCATCCTTCGTCCCAGGAAAGTCCTTAATCCTTTATTCAAACAATACTATTTAGTCTTTTATCTTGTGTCCTTAATCCTTTATCCAAAACGATGTATAATCATAATTTTAGGAAATTAGATATTTGGCGGGATGGCGTAGAATTGGCAGACTTGGTATATGCTATTACGGACAAGTTTCCGAAAGAAGAACGATACGGAATTTCGTCCCAAATGCAAAGAGCCGCCGTCTCCGTCCCGTCTAATATAGCAGAAGGAAGTGCCAAGGAAAGTACCAAAGAGGTCGCTCATTTTTTAGGTATCGCATTAGGCTCGTTATTTGAATTGGAAACGCAAATAGAGATAGTGCATAATCGGGGCTATATAGAAGACGAACAGTATTATCAATTGCTCACCAAGGTACAAAGCTTGCAAAAGAGAGTATATACATTTAAGCAGAAATTATTATCAACGATGGAGTTGAATACTACTACCGATGGTAATTAGTCTTTCATCCTTCATCCTTTATCTTATATCCCAAATATGACAAATCGAATTATTGAAGAGGGGCTTACCTTTGACGATGTGTTGCTGGTGCCCGCTTATTCGGAGGTGCTTCCTCGTGAGGTGGACCTCCGCTGTCAGTTCTCCCGTAACATTCGCTTGAACATCCCCGTGGTGTCGGCAGCGATGGACACCGTGACGGAGGCGACGATGGCGATTGCTATCGCCCGCGAAGGCGGTATCGGTGTTATTCACAAGAACATGCCTATCGAGGCGCAGGCGGCTCAAGTGCGCCGCGTGAAGCGTGCGGAGAACGGACTGATTTCCGACCCTATCACTATTACGGCAGAGCAGACCGTAGGCGACGCGCTGCAGTTGATGCAGGAAAACCACATCGGCGGTATTCCCGTGGTGGACAACAAGGACATGCTGGTGGGGATTGTAACGAACCGCGACCTGCGTTTTGAGACGAACATGCAGCGTCCTGTAGCCGAGGTGATGACGAGCCAAGACCTGATTACCATCTCATCCACGGACAATGCGACGATTATGCACGCGCTGCAGACCCACAAAGTGGAGAAACTGCCCGTGGTGGACAAAGAAGGACACCTCACGGGGCTGGTTACCTACAAAGATATCACCAAACTGAAAGACTTCCCCAATGCTTGCAAGGACGCGAAAGGTCGCTTGCGCTGCGCTGCGGGCGTGGGTATCACGGCAGACTATATGCACCGCGTGGACGCGCTCTACAAAGAGGGTGTGGACGCTATCGTGCTCGACTCGGCGCACGGGCACTCGAAGAACATTGTGAATGCACTGCGGACGATAAAGGCGAAATACCCGAAACTGGATGTCGTAGTGGGGAATATCGCTACCGCTGAGGCTGCGAAGTATCTTGTGGAGAACGGTGCCGACGGCGTGAAGGTAGGTATCGGTCCGGGTTCTATCTGCACCACGCGTATCATTGCTGGTGTGGGCGTGCCTCAGTTGACGGCTATCTTCGAGACCTCGGAGGCTATCAAGGGCTCGGGCGTGCCTATCATCGCCGATGGTGGTTTGCGCTACTCGGGCGATGTGGTGAAGGCACTGGCGGCAGGCGGCAACTGCGTGATGTGCGGGTCGATGTTCGCCGGTACGGACGAAGCGCCCGGAGAGACGATTATCTACAACGGGCGTAAGTTCAAGACCTACCGCGGCATGGGCTCTATCGACGCGATGAAAGCCGGGTCGGCTGACCGCTATTTCCAAGGCGGGGAGAAGAATGTGTCGAAATTAGTGCCGGAAGGGATTGTTGGTCGCGTGCCTTACAAAGGCAGCGTGAGCGAGACCATCTATCAACTGATGGGCGGACTTCGCTCGGGTATGGGTTATGTGGGTGCGCATAACTTGGAGGAGTTGCAGCGTGCGAAGTTCGTGAAGATTTCCGCCGCCGGCATGAGCGAGAGCCATCCCCACGATATCACCATTACCAGCGAGGCACCGAACTATAGCACGAAATAGAAGACCGCGCTTCCCGACAAGTCGGGACGAGTTTCTGCTGAACGACAAACGACCGCTCACTTCGTTCGCTGTCAGACTGATATGGTCTCAAAAATGGTATCCTCTGCAAAAATCCCATGAATCTCGTCCCGACACGTCGGGATAAATAGAGCGTCAGCGAACAGGAATAGGAAGAACTCCTTGCTGCGGGCTACGCCCTTGCAGAGATGAGGAAGGATTCTTGGCGGATGTTGGCAAATCAGTCGTTCAGTGAAGCGGTCTTAATATCCAATAAACCATGCAAAAGATTATTATATTAGATTTTGGGTCGCAGACCACCCAACTCATCGGGCGGCGTGTTCGAGAGTTGGACACTTTCTGCGAGATTCTGCCCTACAACAAGTACCCCGAGGACGACTCCGATGTGATTGGCGTTATCCTCTCCGGCTCGCCTCTGAGCGTGTATGCCGACGATGCTTTTCATGTGGACTTGAGCCGGATTCGCGGTCGTCTGCCCATCTTGGGTATCTGCTACGGCGCGCAGTACATGAGCCATATCTATGGCGGTAAAGTGGAGAGCGCGGGCACGCGCGAGTACGGGCGCCAGAACTTGCAGTTTGTGGACACTACCTGCCCGCTGTTCCGCGGTTTTGAGCCGCATTCGCAGGTATGGATGTCGCACGGCGACAGCATCACCCGCCTGCCCGAAGGGGCGCATGTAGTGGCGTCCACCGAGACGGTACAGAACGCCGCTTATTACATTCCCGAGGCGGTGCCCGTGTTCGGCACACAGTTCCACCCCGAGGTATTCCACTCGCTGCAAGGCACACTGCTGCTGAAGAACTTCGTGGTAGATGTCTGCGGCAGCAAGCAGGAATGGAGCGCGGACGCGTTTGTGGAAAGCACGGTGAAGGAGTTGCGCGAGCAGATTGGCAGCGACCGCGTTATCCTTGGTCTGTCGGGTGGCGTGGACTCGTCGGTGGTGGCGGTATTGCTCAACAAAGCGATAGGCGACCAACTGACCTGTATCTTCGTGGACCACGGTATGCTCCGCAAGAACGAGTTTGAGGACGTGATGCGCGACTATGAGTGCCTCGGGTTGCACGTGATTGGCGTGGACGCGAGCGAGCGTTTCCTCAGCGATTTGGCAGGCGTTAGCGAGCCGGAGAAGAAGCGCAAGATTATCGGTCGCGACTTCGTGGAGGTCTTTAACGCCGAGGCGAAGAAGATTACCGACGCGAAATGGTTGGCGCAGGGCACTATCTATCCCGACCGTATCGAGTCGCTGAACATCACGGGTAAGGTTATCAAGAGCCACCACAATGTGGGCGGTCTGCCCGAGGAGATGCACCTGCAACTCTGCGAGCCGCTGAAATGGCTGTTCAAGGATGAGGTGCGCCGCGTAGGTCGTTCGATGGGCATGCCCGAGCACTTGATTACCCGCCATCCGTTCCCGGGACCGGGGCTGGCCGTGCGTATCTTGGGCGATATCACCCGCGAGAAAGTGCGTGTGCTGCAAGAGGCAGACGATATCTTCATCCGTGGGCTGCGCGAGTACAAGGTGCGTCTGAGCGGCGAAGAGGCGCGTGCTGTGCTGGCTGCGGGCATTCCTACCAATATGGAGAACGGCGAGATAGAGGTGAGCCTCTACGACCAGATATGGCAGGCAGGGGCTATCCTGCTGAGCGAGGTGCGCAGCGTAGGTGTGATGGGCGATGAGCGTACCTACGAGAACCCCGTGGCGCTGCGGGCGGTAACATCCTCCGACGCCATGACCGCCGACTGGGCGCATCTGCCTTACGACTTTATGGCGAAGTGCTCCAACGAGATTATCAACAAGGTGAAGGGTGTCAACCGCGTATGCTACGACATCTCCTCCAAACCACCCGCTACGATAGAGTGGGAGTAGAGGATAAAGGACCGCTTCGCTGATGGATAAAGGATAAAAGACTTATTACCTTCGTCTGTGAGGATGAAAGATGAAGGATGAAGGATGAAAGATGAAAGATAAGAGACTTATTACCCTCATCCATGAATTTTTCGAGCCAACACTATTTAGTCTTTCATCCTGTGTCCTAAATCTTTCATCAAATAGTGTCCTTAATCCTTCATCCAAATAGTGTCTTTGATCCTTTGTCCTATATTTTAGAATTCCTTATATCCAAAGAAACTAATTAGTCTTTAATCTTTCATCCTTAATCCTTTTCCAAATATGAAAGTTGGTGTAATCATGGGTTCGGGTAGTGATTTGGAGGTGATGACTCCTGCTATCGAGACCCTACAAGAATTTGGTGTTGAAGTAGAGAAACGCGTGATTAGTGCGCACCGTGCGCCGCACGCCCTGATGCAATGGGCGGAGACGGCTCGGGAGCGGGGCTTGCGCGTTATCATTGCCGGCGCAGGTGGTGCTGCCCATCTGGCAGGTGTGATTGCCGGGTTGACCACGTTGCCCGTTATCGGCGTGCCTGTACGCAGCAAGACGATGGACGGATTGGATTCGCTGTTGAGTATCGTGCAGATGCCGAGCGGTATCCCTGTGGCGACGGTGGCTATCAACGGCAGCAAGAACGCCGCCCTCTTGGCGATAGAGATACTTGCCCTGAACGATGCCGCCCTCCTCGCACAGTTGGAGGACTTCCGAAAGAAACAAACTGAGAAAGTACTGAATACTGTTATTTAGACCGCGCTTTGCGCTGAAAGATCGTCTGGCGACTGTCCGACCGCGCTTTGCGCTGAACGACAAACGACCGCTCACTTCGTTCGCTGTCAGACTGATATGGTCTCAGAAATGGTATCTTCTGCAAAAATCCCATGAATCTCGTCCCGACACGTCGGGATAAATAGAGCGTCAGCGAACAGGAATAGGAAAAACTCCTTGCTGCGGGCTACGCCCTTGCAGAGATGAGGAAGGATTCTTGGCGGATGTTGGCAAATCAGTCTTTCAGTGAAACGTTCCCGACTAGTCGGGATGCAAGCATCAGACAGCGCAGCGGTCTTAAAATCCTAAACAATATGATTTTTCGTATCTTTGTAGAGAAGCGTGAGGCTTTTCGTGTGGAGGCAGACAGTCTGCGCCACGAGTTGAATGAGAACTTGCAGTTGCACCTGCAGTCGCTCAGATATATCAATGTGTATGACCTCTTCGGCTTCACGCCGGAGTTGCTGGAGCAGTGCCGCTACACGGTGTTTGGCGAGACTGTAACCGACACGGTGTCAGACAGTTGCGCGTTGGAGGGTAAGAAATATCTTGCCGTGGAGTATATCCCCGGGCAGTTCGACCAGCGTGCTTCGTCGGCGGTGGACTGCGTGCACCTGATAGACCCTGCGGCAGAGGTGGAGATACGCTCCAGCCGTCTGCTTATCTTCGATGACGACCTGTCGGATGCCGACCTGAGCCGTATTCGCCACTACTATATCAATGCCGTGGAGAGCCGCGAGAAAGACCTCTCGCAGTTGTCGCAAAACCAGACTGCGGATGTGAAGCCCTTGGCAGACCTCACGGGTTTCACACAGATGGCAGTAGGAGAGGCAGGCAGCCGCCCCGAGTTAGAGGCTTTCTGCAAGCAGTGGGGACTGGCGATGAATGCCGATGACCTCGCCGAGGTGGTGGCGTATTTCCGCAAGGAGCAGCGCGACCCGACGGAGACCGAACTGCGTATCCTCGACACCTATTGGTCTGACCACTGCCGACACACCACCTTCACCACGATATTGGAGACCATCAAGGTGGATGACTCGTTTATGAAAGACGAGATAGAGAGCAGCCTCGGCTTGTTCCACGACATCCGCCGTGAACTGCACCGCGAGCAGAAACCGCTGTGCCTCATGGAGTTAGCCACTATCGGTGCGCGCTACCTGCGCCACAAAGGCTTGCTGGACGACATGGAGCAGAGCGAGGAGAACAATGCTTGCTCGGTGTTCATCGAAGTGGATGTAGATGGGCAGCAGGAGAAATGGTTGCTCCAGTTCAAGAACGAGACCCACAACCACCCGACGGAGATAGAGCCTTTCGGCGGCGCGAGCACCTGCTTGGGCGGTGCGATACGCGACCCGTTGTCCGGTCGCGCTTATGTCTATCAGGCGATGCGCGTAACCGGTGCGGGCGACATCTACAAGCCCGTGTCGGAGACCCTTGCAGGCAAATTGCCGCAGCAGGTCATCAGCCGCAAAGCCGCCGCAGGCTACTCGTCATACGGCAACCAGATAGGCCTCGCCACCACCCATGTGCGTGAGATTTACCACCCGTCCTATGTGGCGAAACGCTTGGAGGTCGGCGCCGTGGTGGGGGCAGTGAAGGCGGAGAATGTCCGCCGCGAGAGTCCCGCCGCAGGCGATATCATCCTGCTCTTAGGCGGTCGCACAGGGCGCGATGGCATAGGCGGCGCTACGGGCTCGTCGAAGGAGCACACTGAGGCATCGCTGGAGTCCTGCGGCAGCGAGGTGCAGAAAGGAAACGCGCCCGAGGAGCGCAAACTGCAACGCCTCTTCCGCCGCCCCGAGGTAACGCGCCTCATCAAGAAATCGAACGACTTCGGTGCCGGCGGCGTGAGTGTGGCTATCGGCGAGTTGGCAGACGGACTGGATATCTACCTCGACCGCGTGCCCACAAAATACAGTGGTCTGAACCCTACGGAGTTGGCTATCAGCGAGTCGCAAGAGCGTATGGCAGTAGTCATCGAGGCAAAAGACCGCGAGGCGTTTGAGCACTACTGCCACCTTGATAATGTGGAGTTTACGCATGTGGCGGATGTAACCGACACGGGGCGTATGCGCCAGTTCTACAAAGGCACACTCGTTGCCGACCTCACACGCGAGTTCATCGACAGCGCGGGCGCAAAGCACTTCGCCAAGGCGACCATCTTGCCCGTGGAGGAGCGCGACCCGTTCCGCCAACAGCCCGCAGGCAACACGCTGCAAGAGCGGATGGAGCATGTGCTGGCAGCGCCGAATGTGGTGTCGCAGAAAGGACTTATCGAGATGTTCGATGCCACTATCGGTCGCAGCACGGTGCTGATGCCTTTCGGCGGCAAGACGCAGCAGACGGAGACGCAGGTGAGTGTGCAGAAACTGCCCACTGATGGCGTTACCAATACGGCGTCCATCATGGCGTATGGCTACAACCCGTTCATTGCGGAGTGGAGCCCGTACCATGGTGCTGCCTACGCGGTGGTAGAGGCATGCAGCAAGGTGGTGGCAGCAGGCGCTGATTATAGTCGCATGCGCTTCTCCTATCAGGAGTATTTCGAGCGCATGACCCACGACCCGCACACCTTCGGCAAGCCGCTCTCGGCGTTGCTGGGCGCACTGAAGATGCAGGTGGCATTGGGGCTGCCGAGTATCGGAGGCAAGGACTCTATGTCGGGCACCTTTGAGCATATCAACGTGCCGCCGACGCTCATTGCCTTCGGTATCACCACGGTGAATGCCGACAAGGTTATCTCGCCGGAGTTCAAGCAGGCGGGAAACCGACTCTACCTCGTGAAACACACGCCCTTAGCGAACTACATGCCGAACACCGACCAACTGCAAGCCAACTGGCAGGCAGTAACGGAAGGCATACAGCGCGGGCGTATCGTGTCGGCGTATGCCATCGGCTTCGGCGGCGTGGCAGAGGCAATCGCGAAGATGTCGTTCGGCAACCAATTGGCGGCGAACATCACCCTCTCTGAGGATGAACTCTTTGCGTACAACTACGGGAGTATATTGGTGGAGGCGAAAGAGGATGAAGGATTAAGGACACAGGATGAAAGACAAAATAGTACCGACTCTGACACCTCAGATACAAAGGTAATAAGTCCTTCATCCTTCATCCTTCATCCTTCATCCAAAATAGGCGAGGTAATTGAGGGAGAAGCCCTGATTATCAACGGCGAGCGCGTCAGCCGCGAGGCATTGCTGAAAGCCAATACCGCCCCCTTCGAGCGTATCTATCCGGCAACCGCGCCAGTTCAGGATGAAAGATTAAAGATAAAGGATGAAAGACAAAATAGCAACGACTTTGAAACCTCAGAGACGAAGGTAATAAGTCCTTCATCCTGTGTCCTTCATCCTTCATCCTCTACTCCCGTTGTCTATATCCCTGTCTTCCCGGGTACGAACTGCGACTACGACAGTGCCAAGGCATGGCGTGCAGCGGGCGCAGAGGTGGAGACGACTATCTTCCGCAACCTCACCCCGCAGGATGTGCTCGACTCCATTGACGAGATGGCGACGCATATCGACCGCTGCCATATCCTGATGTTCGCAGGCGGCTTCTCCGCAGGCGATGAGCCCGACGGCAGCGGTAAGTTTATTGCTAATGTCATCAACAACAAGAAGGTGGCAGCGGCTATCATCGCGCTGATTGACCGCGGGGGACTTATCCTCGGTATCTGCAACGGCTTCCAAGCCCTCGTCAAGAGTGGCTTGCTGCCCTACGGCAAACTCGGTATGGTAACGCCCGACTCGCCCACGCTCTTCCGCAACGATATCAACCGCCATATCTCGCAGATGGTAACTACCGTGGTGGCGACCGACGGCAGCCGCAGTCCGTGGCTGCACGGCATGACCAAGGGCGAGTTGCATAGTATCGCCGTCAGCCACGGTGAGGGGAAGTTCGTTGTTAGCGAAGCCATGGCAGCGGAACTCTTCGCCAATGGGCAAGTGGCGTTCCAATATGCTGACCCCGCCACGGGCGAGGCTACCATGCAGTCGCCCTACAACCCCAACGGCTCCTACTACGCCATCGAGGGAATCCTCTCCGCCAACGGACAGATACTCGGCAAGATGGGGCACAGCGAGCGCTACGAAGAGAATGTGTTCCGCAATATCGCAGGCAACAAACTTCAACCGCTCTTCTTGAACGCCGTCCGCTATTTCACGGGAGACTGACACCAACAGCGACCCAACGGTAAGGTAATATGTAAACAAATATTATCAAATATTGTTCAAATATGTTTTGATGAACCTATAATTCTTGGGTAATTCATCATTCGTTACAAAGAACAATACAGATAGCGTTGCATAACAAACGGAGGCTGCCTAACAATCTTGTTAGGCAGCCTCTTTTTTGCAGGGGCGCAGGCGATGTCCGCCTGCTGAGACTGGAACCTTGAAATCTGAAACTACAACTGCTGTCCCATGATGCTGTAGGTCTTGCCGTTGCGGATGATGAGGACTTGTCCGTTGCGGAGGAATTTCTCTGCTCTTTTGTCCGAGTCTGTCCCGGTGGTGTCCGGTCTGTCCGAGATATCGGTCGGGGTGCTCTTCTTGCTGAAATAGATGGTGTAGGTCTGTGTGGAGTCGGTGGTGATGACTACTGCCGAGGCTTGCCCCGGGAGGGTGGTGGCTTGGATAAGCAGGACTTGCGCCTCCTCGTTGTATGCCGTGGCGTCAATAGTGGGGATGGTGGTGGTGCCTTCGGGAAGGGCGATATCGTAGGTCAGTACTTTCGGGTCGAAGTCGGCTATCTCCTCGCCGTCCACAGTGATAGACACTAAGTCCACAGGGGAGTAGGATGGTGGCAGTGCTTGGACTTGAAACTCTTTCCATGTGTCCGCGGCTTTGTAAGCCTCTACGGACTCTGCCGGCACATAGAGGGGTATGGTGCGGGGGACACCAGAGAAACAATCACTACCACAAGCAGGAGGCGTTGTGGCTAAACAGGTGAGGGAGGTGAGGGAGGTGCATAACAAAAACGCACTGCAGCCAATGCTCGTTACGGAGTTAGGGATAGTGATGGAGGTGAGGGAGGAACACATAAAGAACGCATAGCCTTCAATGTTCATAACGGAATTTTGGATTGTGATGAAAGTTAGGGAGGAACACTCATAGAACGCACTCCATCCAATGCTTGTTACGGAGTTGCCGATGGTGATGGAAGTGAGGGCGGAGCATTTCCAAAACGCCCATTCTCCAATGCTTGTTACGGAGTTGGGGATGACGATGGAAGTGAGGGCGGAGCACCCCCAAAACACATAGTCTCCTATGCTCATTACGGAGTTGCCAATGGTGATGGAGGTGAGAGAAGGGCAATCTCTGAACACATAATCTTCAATTGTAGTTACGGAGTTGCCGATGGTGATGGAGGTAAGTGAGTAACAATAATAGAATGCACTATTTCCAATGCTTGTTACGGAGTATGTGGTGCCGTTGTTGGTAACGGTTTCGGGGATAGTGGCGGTTGTTAAACCTTTGTAGTTGTTTGAACTATAATTCTCCTGATAGGTAACTTTCACGGTGGTGTCGCTCGTGATGTCGTAGTAGAGGTCGCCGGATTGGAAGTCGTAGGCGTGGGTGGCGATGGTGGTCAGGAGGGCTACCATTAGCAGGAGGAAGGATTTGTGTTTCATAATCGTATAGGATTTAGTGAATAAATAGTGCTTGAGAATGAAAAAAAGCGTGAACTTTCGTTTCGCTTCATCTGATTTTCTGAGGTTCTGGACTACCTAATTCTATTCAAATGTCTGCACAAAAGCCCACGCCTTGCGGCGTGAGCGCATAGGCTTGTGCTTGAATAGAATTTTCTAAAAGTGTCCAGTTTTCAGAAAAACAAGTTCGGCTTATAACGCTTTAATAAAATATGTACTCCCATGTATCAACTGCGGTGCAAAGGTACTGCTTTTCTTTGAATTGTGCAAATAAAATTTGCTTTTTTGTGATTTTTGGGTGGGATGAAGGATGAATAGTTCCTTCTTTGAGGGTGCGGCCTTGAGACCGCACCTCCTTGAATGCCCCACCCTCTTACCCCCTCCCCGTCCCGACTTGTCGGGATATTTCTCCGTTAAAGACCATTAAAAGAGCCATTAAAACTCTCTTTGCTTCTACTCGGTTTATTCTCGGTTTCTACTCTGCTTCTACTCTGCTTTTACTTGGCTTCTACTTGGCTTCGACCTGCCTATATCCTTCGTCCTTTTGCCGTCTTTTTGCCGTATTTTTTTCGAGTCGTTTTCGAGTCGTTTTCGAGTCGTTTTCGAGATGTATAAGTAATCGTCTGTTGATGGAAAGGAAGTGGGGGTCGGTGGTGCAAAGCAATAAAAAAGACTACCTAACCGTGTGGTTAGATAGCCTTGTTTATGCTCCGTTTATGGAGGGAAGCCGTTGTTTAGAGCATTTCCACGCTACGGTTGACGAACTTGGCGAGTGCTTCGCCTTTGAGCAAGCCGCTTGCGAGGAGCGCGATGTCTATGAGTTGGTGCACCTTCTCGTTCTTCTCGGCATGTGCGGCATAAATGCCCTTGAGTTGGTTGCGCAGGTCTGCTAACTCTTTCGTAACATTGGTAACGGCATCTTTCTCCTCTTGCGTGAGGTCGGTGTCTTTCTTGCCATTCTGCGCGGCTTTCAGGTCGTCCTCCTCTTTCTGCTTGGCAGCAATCTGCTCGTTGAGCGGTGCTACCTCGGTAGCCACGGCGCTGACTAATTCGTTCATTAGGTCGGTAACCTTGCTGTTGGCGGTGTTCACCACGAGGTTGTAGGAGTCAGGCATGGTGCCGTAGAACGACATCCCCTGCTGGTGCGCCGACATCTCTTTCATACGGCGCATGAACTCGTTTTGGGTGAGGAAGACGGGCAGTGCGTCTGCGGATACCGCCTCAAAGGAGACTACATAGTTGCTCTTGTCGCCCTTTGGCAGTTGGCTCTCGAAGGAATAGCGCAGCGCGTCTTCCTGCTCGGTGGTGAGGCTGACCGCCTGCTTGTCCTCCTTCGCGATGAGGTTCTCTATCACATCGGAGTCCACGCGGACGAAACGCAATGCACCCTTCTTCTCCTCCGTGCCGTCGCCGTAGGACTTCTGCTCGAACTGGGACATCTGGTGCACATCCAACTCGCCGTCCATGAGCAGCACATCGTAGCCTTTCTCTTTCGCGCGCCGGATATACGAGTAGGACGCGTCGGGGTCTTGGGTATAGAGCAGGATGAGGTCGCCGTTCTTGTCGGTCTGCGACTCCTTCACAAGGTTCTTGTACTCTTCTAATGTGTAGTACTTGCCGTCGAGGTTCTTGAGCAGGTTGAAGCCTACTGCCTTGTCGTAGAACTTCTCGTCGGTGAGCATACCGAATTGGATGAACATCTTCACATCGTCCCACTTCTTCTCGAAGTTCTCGCGGTCGTTCTTGAAGAGTTCTGCCAACTTGTCAGCCACTTTCTTGGTGATGTAGCCGCTGATTTTCTTCACATTGTTGTCGCTTTGCAGGTAACTGCGGCTGACATTCAGCGGGATGTCGGGTGAGTCAATCACGCCGTGGAGCAGCGTCAGGTACTCCGGCACGATGTTCTCCACTTCGTCCGTTACGAACACTTGGTTGCAATAGAGTTGAATCTTATTGCGGTGCACATCGAGGTTGTTTTTGATTTTTGGGAAGTAGAGGATACCCGTCAGGTGGAAGGGGTAGTCCACATTCAGGTGGATATGGAAGAGGGGCTCGTCCATCTGCATGGGGTAGAGTTCGTGGTAGAACTTGTCGTAGTCCTCGTCGGTGAGGTCTGCGGGCTTGCGCGTCCATGCGGGCGAGACATTGTTGATGATGTTATCTTCTTCGGTCTCGACCTGCTTGCCGTCCTTCCACTCTTTCTTCTTTCCGAAGGCGATTTCTACGGGCAGGAACTTGCAGTATTTCTTCAGCAGCCCCTCGATGGTGGCGTCTTCTAAGTACTGCGCGAACTCATCGTCTATATGCAGCACGATGTCTGTTCCGCGCTCGGCTTTGATGGTGTCCTCCATCGTGTACTCGGGGTCGCCCTCGCAACTCCAATGCACGGCTTTCGCGTCCTCTTGGTAGGACTGGGAGAAGATTTCCACCTTCTTCGCTACCATGAAAGCGCTGTAGAAGCCCAGACCGAAGTGCCCGATGATGGCTTCTGCCTTATCCTTGTATTTGTTCACGAATTCCTCGGCGCCGGAGAAGGCGATTTGGTTGATGTACTTATCCACCTCCTCGGCGGTCATGCCGATACCGTGGTCTTGCACGGTCAGCGTCTTCTTGTCTTTATCTAATAGTACGCGCACGCGTAAGTCGCCTAAGTCGCCTTTTACCTCGCCGACGCTCGAAAGGGTCTTCAACTTCTGCGTTGCGTCCACCGCGTTGCTGATTAACTCACGCAGGAAAATCTCGTGGTCGCTGTATAGGAACTTCTTGATGACAGGGAAAATGTTGTTGGAGGTTACTCCGATATTACCTTTACTCATAGTGATATTATTTATTTAATGATTAACGATTTGACTCATTGACCGCTACGCTGAACGGCCGTTTCGCTGTCCGACCGGTATAGTTCTGAAAGAGATAGGGTCTAATAACGCGTAGCGCAGTCAACTATCCCATATCAAAAACCGCGCCAAATGCCATGAGACTGCCATTTTGTCAGTCTGACAGACTGAACGACAGCCCGACTGCTCACTTCGTTGGATAGTTTAGAGTATTCGGAGCCGCCTACAACTAACCAATCCAAACCAATATACTAAAAAGATAGTTGCCCGCTTTGTGCAAAAGGCGGGCAACTATTGTATTGTTGTTGCAGTTTAATGTCCCCAACGGAATTGAGGACTATATGTTCGGAAAAAATGTGCTGATAGATATTAGTTGAAGAATAAAGATAGTCCGGCATTAAAGGACATAGGTCCGGCGGCGTGGCGGATACGCCCTTGCTTGATAGCGGCTTGCTCAACCACGGTGGGCATGAGGTGCTGCACATACGCAGCCTCCACGAAGATACCGAAATTGGGCATCACGAACCACTCCACGCCCGCCGAGAAGCCCAACGTGGGGATGACGGTCGTCTGGTCGGTGAGGCGATAGGAGGGGGAAGGTTGAGCATCGGGCGTTGAGGGTTGAGCGTCTGCCATCGGCTCAACATTTTTCACCACATTGATTTTCGCGCCGGGCCAGATGGCGCAGAAGAAGTCCCACTCGTGGAAGTACGGGTTTTGGTAGAAGCCTCGGATGTCGCGCACAAGTGGCACGCGATAGCCCACGCCGATACTCACCTCATGGTACCAATTTTCGCCGCTACGGACATTGGTGTTTGCTACACAGAGCGAGTCGTAAGTGGCGGAATAGGGGTTGTAGGAGAGATAGACGAAGGCTCCGTAGTTCTTATGGTGTCGCCAGCCGAGACGCAGTCCCGCGTTGAACGATGCACTCTCTATCCCGTCCGGGCGGAAGCCGGCACCCAAGACGGTGGGTAGGTCCAGAGCGTCGAAGAAATCACTGAAAGTGTATCTCTTCACTCCGCTCTGCTCCGTGTTGGACACTTCGTGTGGTGCCCCTTCTCTTACTTGTTCTGTGGTGCGGTCTGGAGACCGCACCTCCTTGAGTTGTTCCGCCTGCGAATCAGTCGGGATGTCCCCGATAGTAGCAAATAACCCCGTGCTTGTTGCCAAGCACAGGGTTAAAATGCAGATTGTTTTGAAATAATTAGTCCTCATAGACGAAACTAATAAATCTTTTATCCTTTATCTTTCAGTGCAACGGTCTTTCAGCGAAGCGGTCTTTTACCGCATCTTCTTCTGCTGTGCTTTGGCGTTCTCGCGTGCCATGCGCACCTGCTCGCGTTGCATCTGTTCGAGACGCTCCATGAAGCCGGATTTCTTCTTGCCTTCGCGTTTCTTGGCGTTCTTCTCCATCTGCTCAAGCACTTTCTTGTCGTCGATTGCCCAGCGGAAGATGTAGGTCTGGAGGATAGTCATCAGGAGGCTGACGCAGTAGTAGTAACTCAAGCCGGCAGCGTAGTCATTGAAGGTGAAGAAGAAGATGAGAGGCATCAGGTACATCATCCATTTCATGAACTTCATGCTCGGGTCGGTGTTCTGCGTCTGCATGGTGATATAGGTGTAGGCAACGTTCACGAGGGTGAACATCAAGCAGAAAATCGACAGGTGGTCGCCAATAAGCGGGATGTTGAAGCCCCACGAGAGTACGGCATCGTAGGTGGAGAGGTCGTCTGCCCACCAGAGCGACTTGCCGCGCAACTCAATGGCGGTGGGGAAGAACCAGAACATCGCCATCACCACGGGGAACTGGAACAGCATCGGCAGACAGCCCGACATCGGGCTCACGCCCGCTTTCTGATAGAGTGCCATCGTCGCCTGCTGACGCTCCTGCATCTTCTCGGGCGGGTACTTCTCGTTGATGGCATCTATCTGCGGCTTGAGCACGCGCATCTTCGCGCTCGACTTATACGAAGCGAACACAAACGGCAGGATGATCAACTTGATAACCAGCGTCATAAGCACAATCACCAATCCGATGTGCAAGCCCCAAGAGGTGAACAAATCGAACATCGGAATGACGAGAATCATGTTTATCCACGACACCACTTTCCAGCCCAGCGGCACCAACTCTTTTAGGTGCAGGCGGTCGGCTTTCTCCACGCCTTTATCGTAGGCTTTCAGCGTGTTGTAGTGGTTCGGACCGAGGTAGATGCGGAAGTCGGTTGTCTTCTGCCCCGTGAGGTCGAACGCCACAGAGGTCGAGGTCTTGTACTCTTTCAGGTAGCCACTGTGTTTATCCTGCGGTGTGGACTCAAGGACGGTGCTCGTGAAGGCATCGTCAGCAATCATCACCGTGGAGAAGAACTGGTCTTTGTAGCCAATCCAGCGCACTTTGGTGCTCTCTTTCTGCGAGTCGTGCTTGGCTTCGGAGAGGGTCTCCATGCTGCCGTCGGCGAGCATGTACTGCAACTGCGAGTAGCGTTCCTCGAACTTACGCCCGCGCTCCTGTTGCGGTATCAACTGCTCCCAGTGCATCTCCAGCGAGTTGACATTCTGCGCCAAGACGCCTTGCATGTTGTGCGGAACAATCTGAAAACCAATCATATAATCATCCGCGGGCACGGTATAGACGAAGTCGATATACGCCTCTGCATCATCGGTATGCAGGCGCATGGCGAGCGTGCTGTCGTTCAGCCAATTCGGCTCAAAAAAGAGGTTGGCGGTTTGCAGAATACGGTTGTTGGCGGTGATGAGCGTGTAGGATAACTTGCTCTCGTCCGCGCGGAAGAGGCAGAGGTCGTTCAGCGTGTCGCCGTAGGCTTTGTATTCTTTCAACTCTGCGCGAGCGATACGTCCGCCCTTGCTGTCCACATATAGGCGCACCTTGCTGTTCTCTATCACGGTCTGTGTGTTCTTCCCTTTCGCTGCGGGAGCAAACGCGCCGTAGGTGGCTTGCACCTTGGCTTCCAACTCTTGCGCGAGGGTGGCAGAGTCTTTATCTGCCTGTATCTTAGCAACAGAGTCTGCATAGAGTTGTGCATTGATTTGGTCGGAGATGAACTGCATCTCGCGCTCCTGCTGCTGTGCAAGGGCAATGCTGTCTTGAATACGTTGGCGTTCTGCCAACTCCTCTTTCGACGGGCGCCCGATAAACGAGAAACCCACAATAATTACGGCTATCAATAAAAAGCCAATCCAAGTGTTTTTATCCATAAAACTTCGTGTAAATAACTTCGTGTTAGAAACTTCGCTTCGCTCCGTGTTGTTTGTTGTTCTGAGTATTCTGAATAATCTGAGTAATCTGAGTAATCAGAGCAGTGGCATGTTAATTGTTAATTATTAATTGTTAATTGTTAATTTTTCCTTCCATGCCCGAACATAAATCCGATATAGAGTCGGGGTCCGGAGGGTGCCATATAGGCGTATTCATCGGTTAGGTTCTTGCCAAAGGGCACTACGTAATCCAGTCGGCAGACTAACGCCACACGCTGTGTCAATGCGTATTCAAAGCCCAAATAGGGTCCTACAAAGAGGAATGTCGTCTTGCGGAAGTAGGCGTTGTAGGTGAGACCGTTTGTGTCTTCCGATGGCTTGCCAATCGTGCTCTCCCCATCATACATCCGCCGCATGCTACCGCCACCGAGGGTGAAGCCGAGGAAGGGACGAAAGCGGTCGCGTGTCCAGTAATGGTCGAGCACTATGCCGCCCCAGCCGGTGCGTATCTGTGAGTTGTTGCCCATCAGCGGCATGGTGCTCACGAACCCCTCGCCGCCTAAGTGGATACGGTCGAGGAAATGCACTTTCGCCGCACCGCCGATGCCGAAAGTAACGCCTCCCCGCGGCATCTCCGCCATGCTATTGAACGCCGTATTTCCGAACAGCGCCCCCGCGTCCGGCGCAAACAAATAGCCAGCATGCAGCATCATCCCTCCCGAGCAGCCCGTAAAGACAGGGCGCTTCTGCGCCGCAAGGCTGTCAGCAGGTATCTCACTCGAATACATACTCATAGTGCCAAAAAGTAGCACTATGAGTATGGTTATCAGTCTTTTATCCTTCATCTTTCAGCGAGCATCGCGAGCGGTCTTTCATCCTTATACAAGGCTGAACGCTACATCCATCATGTGGGTGAAGTTGTTCTGACGCTCTTCTGCCGTGGTAACCTCGCCGGTCAGGATGTTATCGCTTATCGTGCAGATTACCAATGCTTTATTTCCGCTTCGGGCAGCGTTCATATACAGCGCAGGAGCCTCCATCTCCACGCACATCACGCCCATGTTAATCCATTTCTCGTTGTGCGGGTTCTCGGTGTAGAAGGTGTCGGAAGAGAAAACATTACCCACCTTGTAGTGGTAGCCGAAGTGCTCGCAAGCCTCCGCAGCGCGGCGGCAGAGGTCGAAATCGGCGATGGGTGCGAAGGTGCCCGGCAACTCATACTGCGCCGCGTAGTTCGAGTTGGTGCAAGCCCCCATGGCGATGGCAAGGTCGCCGATGTGCAGGTCGGGATGAATACTGCCCGCAGAGCCCACGCGGATGATGGTCTTCACGCCGTAGAAATTATACAACTCGTACGAGTAGATTCCTATCGACGGGATACCCATGCCGTGCCCCATCACGCTCACACGCTTGCCTTTATGGGTGCCCGTGAAGCCGAGCATGCCACGCACGTTATTGAATTGCACGGGATTATCCAAGTACTTCTCTGCCATCATCTTTGCGCGCAGAGGGTCGCCCGCCATGATGACGGTCTCGGCGATATCGCCTAATTGTGCCCCGATATGGGGAGTAGGTGTCTGTGCCATAGTATATTTAAGTTTTATTTATTATTCGCTCCGTGTTTGTTAGTTCCTTCAGTTTCTGTTAATCACTCCGTGTTTGTCAGTTCTTGTTTGCGCTTCGCGTTTAACATGAAATGCCAGCATACAATGACAAACATGAAAATGCAAACGTGCAACGACTAACATGAAATGACTAACATGAAATGTTCAATTTTTTTAGGTCTTCCGGCGTGTCAATGCCTACCGTCTGTATGTTTGTGATGCCCACCTTGATGCGGTAGCCGTTCTCGAGCCATCGCAGTTGCTCAAGGCTTTCAGCGACCTCCGCGCGGCTCTGCGGCAGTTGCGTGATACGCTCCAGCACGTCTGCCCGATAGGCGTACATCCCGAGGTGCTTGAAGTGCTTGCCCTGTTGCAGCCACTCGCGCTTGTCCACGCCCCGCAGGTAGGGAATCACGCTCCGTGAGAACAGCAACGCCTCGTGCGTCTCCTCCGAGAACACCACCTTCGGGCTGTTCGGGTTCTCCAAGTCCTCCCACCTGTCGTCCGCCGTGAAGGGCTTCACCAGCGTGGCTATCTCTGTCTCTATTGCGCCGTCCACCTCCTGAAAGCAGTCCAGCAACGCCCGTATCTGCTCCGGTTGCACGAACGGCTCATCGCCTTGTATGTTGACTATCACCGTGTTACGCTCGTTCTGCTCGCGGAAGGGTAGGGTGGTGATATGGTGATATGCCTCGAGGCAACGGTCGGTCCCGCATTTGTGGTCGGTGCGCGTCATCACCACGTTGCCGCCGAACGACTCCACGTGAGCGTATATCCGCTCGTCGTCGGTCGCCACCACCACCGTGTCTATCGCCTGCCGCGCTTGGTCATATACGCGGCGAATCATTGTCCGCCCGCCTATCTCCACCAACGGTTTACCTGGGAAACGGCTCGAACCGTACCGAGCCGGTATGATACCTATAACCTTCATGTTACTCTTTCAAAACAAGAAAACCGCCGCAAAGTTACGAATAATTTTCGGAATACGCAAATTAAATATCATTTTTATCTCCACTACTTGCACATATCCGAAAAAAATGCTACTTTTGCACCAAATTTAACAATGCCCTCATAATTCATAATTCATAATTCCCATGTCTTTATCCATCAGTCCCCGTGCTGACCGAGTGTTTGAGTGGCTTGCTGCCCGCGATATCCCCTTCTCTTGCTATGCTCACCCCGAAGGTAAAACCATCGAAGAAGCCAAGCGATGGTGGCAGGATGACGGCAGTGTGCATTGCAAAAATATCTTCCTGCGCAACCACAAAGGCAATCAACATTATCTCGTCTGCTTCGATTGCAACCACAATCTGGACATCCACGACTTGGAGCACCGCCTCAAAGAGCAACTGCAAGCAGCAGGGCAACCCGCACCGGGCAAACTCAGTTTCGCCTCGCCCGAGCGCATGATGCGCTATCTGGGGCTGGAACCGGGCAGCGTCTCGCCGTTCGGGCTCATCAACGACGCGGAGCACCACGTCATCCTTTTCTTGGATAGCCGTCTTCGCAAGGCGGATTTGCTCTCTTTCCACCCCAATGATTGCAGGGGCACCGTCGTGATTCACCGTGCCGATTTTGAACGGTACCTTTCGTTAATCGGCAATCAGTACGAGTATTTGGATTTGTACTGACCACCCGTCATCTCCGCGTAGGGCAAGGAAGGTCGGTGCGACGGCGTAACCATGCCTAAGACCAAAAGTGTGGCAGTGTGGCAGTGTGGCAGTCGTTTCTATAAACTCACCCGCGCGCGCACACGTATATGTTTTAGGAAACAGCCGCCACACTGCCACACTGCCACACATCCCCCCCCACACACATCCCCCTTCTCCCCACTGCCACACTGCCACACATCCTCCTCCCCACAACTCAGTGCTAATCTTTGTCATTCTTTGTCTTGCGCTTTCTGACTTGTCAGAAGAGCAAGTGCACAGCAGTCACTCTGCTTTTATGTTGTCCAATGTCATTCTGTGTAATTCTTTTTTTTTGCACCCCTCTGTACAATTGCTGTTATTCGCTTTTCCGGCCAATCCTCCGAATAAATCCTTCCTATTCTCTGCGAGGGCGTAGCCCGAGCAAGGTTTTTTTATCCCCTCTCACTGGTAATGTCCCCAAAATGTACGAATTTTAAGATTCCTCCGCTATCATCCCGCTGCAAAAATGTCGCGTGTTTTTCGCGTGTTTTTCGCGGGTCGGTCGCGGGTCGTCCGCATACCAACCATCCCCTCAAAAGTGTACGATTATTAAGATAACAAAAGTTCCAAGCAAGGTGCTCAAACACCCATGCTTGGAACTTGATGACTATACGGAGGCTGGGGAACTCGCACTACCGCAGTTTGGCACCGAACTTCTCCTCGAAGGTCTTTTGCAGGCGTGCCATGATATTATCTATCTGCTTGTCTTTGAGTGTGTTATCGGGGTCTTGCAGGATGAACGATAGTGCGTAACTCTTCTTGCCTGTCTCGAGGTTCTTCCCCTCATAGACATCAAACAGATACACATTCTTCAGCAACTTTCGCTCTGTCTCGAAGGCCGCGCGAGCCAAGTCGGCAAACGCTACTTGCTTATCCACCAGCAGGGCGAAGTCGCGCTTCACCTCTTGTGCTTTCGGCAGGTCGCTGATGACCGGCTTGAAGCGCTTAGTCTGCTCCAGCAATGTCTTCCAGCACAAATCCGCATAGAAGACCTCAGCGTCAATATCAAACTGATTGGTCAATTGGCGGTTGACGATAGCAATCGTACCCAGCGTCGTAACTTCCTTCCCGCGCACAATCTGCAAGAGCAGTCCGTCGCTATATAACTCGTTTGCTTCTATCGGTGTCAGCGTCAGTTTGGTGGTGTCCACACCCATTCGAGTCAGCACGCCGTTCACATACGCGCGCAGCGCATAGAAACTCGTCTTCTCATCCTTCCGCAACCACGAGGTCGCGCTCTTGTTGCCCGTCAGCCAAAGCGCTAAGTGAGGCTCCTCCGAGTAGCGCGCCAAGGTGTTTCCCTCTGCTGTCTCTGCCTCAGCATGGAAGTGGTAGCAGTTGCCGAACTCATAGAACTTCAAGTCGCTATTTCGGCGATTTGTATTGCGTTGTATTGACTCCAAACCCCCGAAGAGCAGCGTCTGTCGCATTACCCCAAGGTCTTGGCTCAGCGGATTCTTTATCTTCACGCACTCCGACAATGGCAGTGCTTGCAGCGACTCATAGTATGCCGTCTTGGTGAGCGAGTTGTTGAGTATCTCGTTGAAACCCTGCGCCGTCAGTTGCTCGCTGATCCGCGTCTGCAAACGCTGCGGATTGGGCTTCGGAGAGTACGAGAGGCTCGTGTTTAGTTTCTCGGGAAACTCCACATTGTTGTAGCCGTAGATACGCAGGATATCCTCCACCACATCGCACTCCCGTTGCACATCCACACGGTAACGAGGCACTGCCACTTGCCATTCGTCGCCTTCCTTCGAGGTAATATCAATCTCCAATGCGCGCAGGATAGTCGCTATCAAATCCTCGCCTAACTCCTTGCCTATCAGTGCGTTCACGCGCGGGATTTTGAGCGTTACGGGGAAGGGTGCAAACTCAGTCTGACCGTTGTCGGTAATCTCCATCGCTACCTCGCCACCTGCTACCTCCTGTATCAGCAAGGCGCATCGCTTCAGGATATACAAGGTGTTGTTGGGGTCGCAGCCGCGCTCATAGCGGAAGGAGGCATCCGTCTGCAGTTGGTGGCGACGCGAGGTCTTGCGGATGCTCACTGGGTCGAAATACGCGCTCTCGAGGAACACATTCGTCGTCTGCTCCGTGATACCCGAGTGCAGACCGCCGAACACACCCGCGATACACATCGGTTCCTCTTCGTTGCATATCATTAGGTCAGCTGCCGACATCGTGCGCTCCACACCGTCCAGCGTGGTGAAACGCTCCCCTTCGTGCGCGCGGCGGACGATGATATGGTTGCCCTTAATCTTATCGGCATCAAACGAGTGCAACGCCTGACCCGTCTCGTGGAGCACAAAGTTCGTAACATCCACCACATTGTTGATACTCCTGATACCGATTGCCCCCAGTGCGTTCTTCAGCCATTCCGGCGACTCGTGTATGCTGACGCCTTTGATGCTCACGCCCGTGTAACGCGGGCAGGCATCAGCAGCCTCTATGCTGACGCGGATAGGTAGGTCGTGGCTTTGCACAGCGAAAGCATCCACCGACGGCTTCGTGAGTGCCACTTGCTGACCATGCGCCTGATAGTAAGCATATAGGTCGCGTGCCACACCGTAGTGCGAAGCCGCATCCGAGCGGTTTGGCGTGATATCCACCTCTATCACCATGTCGTCCTCCACGTGGTAGTATTCCCTTGCGGGCATGCCGACGGGCGTGTCCGCAGGCAACACGATGATACCCGAGTGGTCAGTGCCTACGCCTATCTCGTCCTCCGCACAAATCATACCCAGCGACTCCTCGCCGCGTATCTTCCCGCGTTTGATAGTGAAATGCTCGTCGCCGCTGTAGAGCACCGTCCCCACCGTAGCCACAATCACTTTCTGCCCTGCCGCCACGTTGGGCGCACCGCATACTATCTGTACGGGCTCCGCATCGGGTGCAAGCCGCACCGTCGTGATATGCAGGTGGTCGGAGTTAGGGTGCGCCACGCAGGTCAGCACCTCGCCTACAACCAAACCCGCCAGACCACCTTGGATGGTCTCTACTTTCTCTACCGTACCCACCTCCAAACCGATGGAGGTCAAGATTTTTGCCACTGTCTCGGCATCATCCGTCAGCGCAATATAGCGCTTTAACCAATTGTAAGATATATTCATAATCTATCGTAACAAACTATTTGACCATAAATTCCGCACAAAATTACTGCTTTTTTATGAATTATGCAAGAAAAATCCACTATTTTTCTCG
>JALFGC010000028.1 GCA_022777485.1 Bacteroidales bacterium | reverse complement strand
TGCGGGTTGATAGAAAGCAGGCGCGCGCGCATCTGCTCCACCTTGGTCTGCCCGATATTCGCCGCTGTGGCTACTACCTGACGGTTGAGGTTGCTGGGGGCGAGAGTGTCGAAATCAACTATCGTCAGGTGCTGTACGCCTGTGCGCACCAAGGCTTCTGCACACCAGCCGCCCACGCCGCCCACACCAAACAAGATGACGCGCGCGGACTGCAAACGTGCAAACGCCGTTTCGCCTATGGCTTGGATAGTTCGGGAAAACATGGTTCTTTGGATTATTTGACCGCTTCGCTGTCCGACCGCTTCGCTGTCCGACCGCTTCGCTATCCGACTGATTAAGTTAGGTATATCAGTCTGACAGCGCGAAGCGCGGTCTAACAGCCGAAGGCGGTCTTTCAGTTTTTATACGGTCTTACAGCGCGTAGCGCGGTCTTTGTTTATCACTGCTTGTGCGACATGGATGCCGTCGAGGGCGGAGGAGGTGATGCCTCCGGCGTAGCCTGCACCCTCACCGGCGGGGTAGATATTTACGTTAATTTGTAAATTTGTAAATTTGTTAATTTGCAAATTGCCTTGCGGAATAAAAGTTGAAGATGTGTCCATTAGTAACTTGCCCTGCGGTTCTTTCTCCCAATACGCCTGCAAGGTCTCAGGGTCTCGGGGGATACGGACGGCGCTGCTACTGCGGCTCTCCACGCCCAAGATAACTGCCTCGTTGGTCAGGAATCCCTTGTACTTGCGGTCGAAGTCGCGGAAGCCCTGCTGCAAGCGGCTGCCTATCTCCTTGGGCAACCACTCGTCCATACGGCTTGATACCACCCCGGGCAAGTAACTGGTCTTGGGCAGCGTCTTGCTGAGTTTGCCTTCGACGAAGTCGCGCAACCTTTGGGCGGGGGCTTTACTGGCTGCCGCGCCGTGCTCAAACGCCAACTGCTCCAAGTGCTCTTGGTAGTGGAGGTTGGTCTCCCATGTGGGGTGCTCGCAGATATCTTCGGGACGAATCTCCACCACCATGCCGGAGTTGGCAAAAGGTGAGTTGCGATGGCTGGCAGACATGCCGTTCACCACACAACTGCCTGCTGTGCTGCCTGCGGGAACGATATGCCCGCCCGGGCACATGCAGAACGAATAGACCCCGCGCCCCTGCACCTGCGTTACGAGCGAGTAACTGGCGTTGCCCACGATGTCCACTATCTCCTGCGGCGCGTTGTGATACATTAGGCGATTGATAAGCGCCTGCGGGTGCTCCGCGCGGACACCCATCGCAAAGCCCTTGGGCTCCAATCGCACCCCCGCTGCCGCTAACTCGCGGTAGGTGTCGTGCGCAGAGTGTCCGATAGAGTAGATGAGGTCAAGGCAGGATGAAGGATGAAGGACACAGGATGAAAGACTTATTACATTCGTCTCTGAGTTTTCTTCGTGTTGGGTGCGGCCTGGAGACCGCACCTCCTTGATGTCGGAACTATTTTGTCCTTTATCCTGTGTCCTTAATCCTTTATCCAACAGGTGGAAGCAAGTCTCGAAATGGATTTCGCCGCCGTGGGAGAGGATACACTCGCGCATGGCTCGGATGATGCCGGGCAGGCGGTCGCTGCCGATATGGGCATGCGCCTCGTAGAGCACGCTGTCGGGGGCACCGAAATAGTGGAACAGCTCCATGACCCGCTGCATGTTACCGCGTTTCTTGCTGCGGCTGAAGAGTTTACCGTCGGAGAAAGTGCCGGCACCGCCTTCGCCGAAGCAGTAGTTGCTCTCGGTGTTAAGCCCCTCGTTGCGGTTGAGCAGTGCGATGTCTCTCTTGCGCTCGCTCACCTCTTTGCCGCGCTCGAAGATGACGGGTTTCACGCCATGCTCGAGCAGGGTCAGTGCCGCGAAGAGCCCCGCGGGACCTGCTCCCACGATATACACCACCTTCTCCGCCCTGTGCACGTCTTGGAAGTGCGGCGGCTCGTAGAGCGGCACGGGGGCATCTTTGGGCACGCGCTTTCCCTCCTTATCCAACAATATGGATAAGTTCACACGCAGATTGCGTTGCCGTGCGTCCACCGATTTAGAGACGATACGGTATTGGCGCTCCAATGCCTGCGCTTCTTTGGGCGATATAGTAAGGAGTTCGGTCATAAGATAGACTATAAGACCGCGCATTGCGCTGAAAGACCACTTCGCTGTCCGACCGCTTCGCTGTCTGACTGATTTAGTTGGGTATATCGGTCGGACAGCGCAAAGCGCGTTCTTTCAGCGTCAGCGGTCGGACAGTCGTTAGACGGTCGGACAGCCGAAGGCGGTCTTTAATTCTTGGTCTTTAATTTTTCCATGATTTGGGTTTCAAGTTCGTCCATGAGGTCGGGGTTGTCACGCAGCACGTTCTTCACCGCGTCGCGCCCTTGTCCGAGGCGGGTGTCGTTGTAACTATAGAAACTGCCCGACTTCTTGATAACGCCGTTCTCCACACCCAGGTCGATAATCTCGCCCACTTTGGAGATACCCTCGTTGAACATCAAGTCGAACTCGGCTTTCTTGAATGGAGGCGCCACTTTGTTCTTCACTACCTTCACACGTACTTGGTTGCCCACTACATCATCGCCCTCTTTTATCTGCCCCACTTTGCGGATATCAAGGCGCACGGAGGCGTAGAACTTCAGCGCGTTACCACCCGTAGTGGTCTCGGGGTTGCCGAACATCACGCCGATTTTCTCGCGCAACTGGTTGATGAAGATACAGGTGGTCTGCGTCTTGTTGATGGTTGCGGTGAGTTTGCGTAGGGCTTGCGACATAAGTCGCGCCTGCAAGCCCACTTTGTTGTCGCCCATGTCGCCTTCTATCTCGGCTTTCGGCGTGAGGGCTGCCACGGAGTCAATCACTACGAGGTCCACTGCCGAGGAGCGAATCAACTCGTCTGCTATCTCCAGCGCCTGCTCACCACAGTCGGGTTGCGCTATGAGCAGGTTGTCGGTGTCCACCCCTAAACGCTCTGCATAGAAACGGTCGAAGGCATGCTCGGCATCGATAATCGCTGCGATACCGCCCTGCTTCTGCACCTCTGCCATCGCGTGGATAGCAAGCGTAGTCTTACCCGACGACTCCGGACCATATATTTCTATCACACGACCACGCGGGTAGCCTCCTACGCCCAGCGCAAGATTCAGTCCGATACTACCTGTGGAGATGACCGACACATCTTCTATCTTGTCGTCGCCTAACTTCATGATGGCGCCTTTGCCGAAGTCTTTGTCAATCTTCTCCATCGCCAACTGCAATGCTTTCAACTTGTCCGCAGACGGTTGTTTTTTCTCTACTGCCATAACAATATCATTTGAAAATTTGTAAATTTGTAAATTATCGGAGTAATCACTGGGGAGTTCTGTGGTGCGGCCTGGAGACCGCACCTCCTTGACCGCAGGCGAGACGCCTGCGTCCCCAGCCCGTAAGCATGCGCCCTCATAATACATAATTCTTAATTAGCGACTTACCCTCCCACGAGTTTCTTGATGTCCGAGAGTTTGTTCAGGGCTTCGAGCGGGGTGAGGTTGTTGATATCCATGCTCTTGACCTCATTGCGTATCTGCTCCAGCACGGGGTCGTCCAGTTGGAAGAAACTGAGTTGCGTACCCTGCGCGGGCGAGATATTGGCGGCGGTGGGGGTAACCGAAGCGGCGTCGCGCTCTAAGTCGCGCAGTATTTGATTGGCGCGCTGCACGATGCTCTCGGGCATACCGGCTAACTTCGCCACGTGGATACCGAAACTATGCTCTGAGCCGCCGCGCACCAGCTTGCGCAGGAAGATAATCTTGCCGTTTGCCTCCTTGACCGACACGTTGTAGTTGCGGATACGCGTGAAGGTCTTCTCCATCTCGTTGAGTTCGTGGTAGTGGGTGGCAAAGAGCGTCTTCGCATGCCCTTTGTGCTCGTGGATATACTCCACTATCGCCCACGCAATAGAGATACCGTCGTAGGTAGAGGTGCCGCGCCCAAGTTCGTCGAAGAGCACCAGCGAGCGCTCGCTGAGGTTGTTGAGGATACTCGCCGCCTCGTTCATCTCCACCATGAAGGTGGACTCGCCCATGCTGATGTTGTCGCTCGCGCCCACGCGGGTGAACACCTTATCCACCACGCCTATCTTTGCACTATCCGCCGGCACGAAGCTGCCCATCTGCGCCATGAGCACGATAAGCGCGGTCTGCCTGAGCAATGCTGACTTACCCGCCATGTTCGGACCCGTGATGATGATGATTTGCTGCCCATTATTATCCAGCAGTACATCGTTGGCGATATACGCCTCGCCCAAAGGCATCTGTTGTTCGATAACGGGGTGCCGCCCCTGCCTGATGTCTATCACCAGCCCGTCGTTCACATCGGGGCAGATATACTTGTTCTCTGCTGCCACGGTAGCAAACGACAGCAGGCAGTCCAACTGCGCCACGATATTCGCATCCACCTGCATCTTCGACACATAGTCGGTCAGCGCGAGCATCAACTCGTTGTAGAGTCGGTTCTCTATCACCTGTATCTTCTCTTCCGCCGTCAGAATCTTGTTCTCATACTCTTTGAGTTCCTCCGTGATATAGCGCTCAGCATTGGCGAGCGTCTGCTTGCGAATCCACTCAGGTGGCACCTGCTCTTTGTAGGTGTTACGCACCTCAAGGTAGTAGCCGAAGACGTTGTTATAGCCGATTTTCAGGCTCTGAATGCCTGTTTTCTCGCTCTCGCATTGCTGCAGGCGCAGCAGGTATTCTTTGCTGTTGGTATGCAGGTCGCGCAGGTCGTCCAACTCGCTGTCCACACCTCGCGCGATGATCCCGGGTCGCCCTTGCACAGCAGGGGGATTGGGCTGTATCTCACGCTCTATGCGTCCGCGCATCTCCGCGCAGGTCTCCATCTGGTCGCCGAGCAGCGACAGATAGGCGTTGTCTGTTGCCGAGAGGCATACCTCTTTGATAGTCCCTACCGCCCGCAAGGCAACTGCCAGTTGCACCATCTCGCGCGGCGAGATGCGCCCCGTGGCTATCTTGCTCACAATGCGCTCCATATCCTGCATCTTCGCTATCTCCGCCCTCAGCGTGTCGCGTTGGTCGGGGTACTTGAAGAAATGCTCCACCACCATCTGCCTATTGCGTATCGGGCGTACATCTTTGAGCGGGAGCGCCATCCAGCGATGGAGCATGCGCGCACCCATGGGTGACTGTGTGCGGTCGAGCACATCGAACAGCGTCTTGCCTTCCTCGCGCTGCGCGCCCGTCAGTTCGAGGTTGCGTATCGTGAAACGGTCGAGCCACACGTAGCGCTCCTCTTCTATGCGGCTAAGATGCTGGATATGTGCGGTCTGCAGGTGCTGCGTCATGTCCAGATAGTGGAGTATGCCGCCGGCGGCAATCACCGCATTGGGCATCTTCTCCAGCCCGAAGCCTTTCAGGTTTTGCACCCCCCACTGCTTATGTAGCCGCTCCACCGCACTCGTCTCGTTGAGCATCCAGTCCTCCAACTCAAAGGTGAAGTACTTGTTGCCAAAGTGCGCCTCGAAGTCCGCCTTGCGTCCGCGCAGGAAGAGCACCTCCTTGGGGGCGAAGTTGGTCAGCAGTTTGTCGATGTAGTCGCTCGCTCCCTCGGCAGCGAGGAACTCACCCGTGGAGATATCGAGAAAGGCAATACCTAACGAGTGGCGCGTGAACTGCACGGCAGCCACCCATGTGTTCTCTTTCTGCTGCAGCGTGGTGTCGGAGTAACTCACGCCCGGGGTAACCAACTCGGTAACCCCGCGTTTCACCAGTTTCTTCGTCAGTTTGGGGTCTTCCAACTGGTCGCATATTGCCACGCGCCGCCCCGCGCGCACCAACTTCGGCAGATAGGTATCCAGCGCATGGAAGGGGAAACCTGCCATCTCCGTAGGGGCTGCTCCGCCCCCGTTATTGCGGTGGGTGAGCGTGATATTCAGTATCTTGCTGGCTTCCACAGCGTCCTCGCAATAGGTCTCGTAGAAGTCGCCGCACCGAAACAGCAACATCGCATCAGGGTACTGCGCCTTGATGTCTCGAAACTGCTTCATCATTGGGGTTAACTGCTCAGCCATAGTAGTTGTCAGTGGTTAGTTATCAGTGGGCAGAATACTCGGATTATTCAGATTATTCGGATTATTCAGAATATTTCGAATACTCAGAGCATGCGCCCTCATAATTCTTAATTCTTAATTACTTCAAGTCCACCGTCAGTTTCAGGTTGTAGCGCCTGCCGGTGAGGTAGTTGGGGCTTGCCCACTGCTGCCCGTAGGCATCGCTCACCCAGAAATAGGAGTTCACGTTCTTCCAGCCTACGAGGTTGAACACCTCAAACTGTATCGCCCATTCCGCCACGTGCTTCGCGCTCGGCGCGCGCATGAACTTCGCTGTCTTCGCGTTGAAAGCATATGTGGCACCGATGTCTATACGCCGATAGTCGGACATACGGAGCGTCTTCATGCTGGCATAGTCGCGCGGTGCTGCAAAGGGCATGCCATCGCTCCACAGCATCTTCAGGTGGAACTTCAACTGCGGGAACTGCGGCACGTAGTCTTGAAACAGCATGGAGAACGAGTAGCGTTGCTCCTGCGGAGAGGGTATCCAGCCCAAATCGGGGCGGTCAATCAGTCGCTGCTTCGCGCTCATCACCGAGAAACTAATCCAACTATCCGCCCCGGGCACCAACTCGCCGTAGAGTTTCAAGTCCAGCCCCGCTGCGTAACCCTCCGAGTCGTTCTTGCCCGAGTAGCGCACCCGCACATTGTCCACTGTGTAACTCTCCATGCGGTCGATATACTTGTAGTACGCCTCGGCGGTGAACTTAAACGGTCTCCCCCATGCGCGGAAATAGTAGTCGCCGCCGAGCACCACGTGCACCGACCGTTGCGCTCTGAGATCGCGCGTGAGCGAGATACGCGTAACACCGTCAGCGTCTGTCAGCGTGTCGCGCAACTCCTTGTAAAACGGCGCTTGATAGTAGAGCCCCGTCGCCAGACGGAAACTGAAATCGCGCTTCCAGCCGGGGATATACACGAGGCTTGCCCGCGGACTGGGTAGCACTTCGTTCGTCCAACTCCACCATTGCAAGCGCCCGCCCACGGTCAGTATCACCTGCCCCTTGTCGGTGTTCCACTTATGGGTGTTCTGCACATAGCCCTGCAAGCGCGCCGACTGCATACTGCTGTCGCCCTGCATGGCATAGTATAGAAGCATGTCCTGTCCGTTGTTAGGCAGGCTATACCCCGCCGAGTCGCGCCATTCCCACTCGCTGATATGGTCGCGTATCCACTCTCCCTGCGCGCTCACGCCCCATGTCAGGCTGTTCTGCCCGCGTTTCCACTCGCCGTGGTGCGACAGCGTCGCCACACCCGCTTCCAGCCGGTTGCGCGCATGCTGGTGATACTTCCCCGTGCCCAGCACGTCCGTCTGCCCACTCGCGTCCACCATCTCCCCCGGGCGACTGCCGCCCATGTCAGGGTTCTCCGCGTCTAACGATTTATTGGAAAGCACATACTCGCCTGTGATGTCGTAGGTCTCGCGCTCGTTGGTGTAGAAACCGCTCGCGTCGAAGCCGATGCTTACCTCAGGGCTCACCTGCCCCCCTGTGCTCAACGCTGCAAAAGCCGTAACGAAGCGGTCTTTCTCATGCCCGTCGTACCATATATTCAAGTGCTTCGCATCCAATCCTCCCCAACTCTCCGACATCGAATCCGGCTGAAACACATAATCATTCACACTCACATTGCCCAAGAAGGAGATGGACCAAAGACTCTTGGATGAAGGATCAAGGATGAAGGATGAAGGACTTATTACATTCGTCTCTGAAGTTTCAGAGTCGGCACTATTTAGTCTTTCATTTTTTATCCTTGCTCCTTCATCTACAGAACTATTTTGTCTTTTATCCTTTATCCTTAATCTTTTATCCCTATTTATGTCCCACGTAAGCATGGTCTGATAATCAAAGTAGTTCGGCTGGTAGTTGCCCGCCGTAGCGAGCGAACCGAGCATGTACTGCGAGGTCTTGTAGCGGATACCGTGCATCTGGGAGAAAGATACCCCGACCGCTTTGCTGTCCGACCGCTTTGCTGTCCGACCGCTTTGCTGTCCGACCGCTTTGCTATCCGACGGATTTTGCGAAGATTGAATATCAGTCTGACAGCGAACGAAGTGAGCGGTCTTTTGTCGTTCAGCCGAAGGCGGTCTTTCAGCGCATGCGGTCTTCTCTCCCATCCCCACATACACGCTTGCCCCGAGCAGACTGGCGCTCAGCGAACCTTCGAACCGTTCCGGTCGTTTGTAGCGGATATCCAGCACCGATGCCATCTTATCCCCATACTGTGCGCCGTAGCCACCTGCCGAGAACTCCACGTTTTCCACCATCGACGGATTGACGAACGACAACCCTTCTTGCTGCCCGCTGCGAATCAGCAGCGGACGGTGCACCTCTATACCGTTCACATACACTACGTTCTCATCAAAACTACCGCCGCGCACGTTGTACTGGCTGCTCAACTCGTTGTTCTGGTTCACACCGGCGAAGGTGATGAGCAGGCTTTCGATAGACCCGCCCGTGGCGTCGGGCATCACGCGACTTGCCGCGGCATCTATATGGTCCATCATCGTCGTCTGCCGCTTCACACCCCGCACTTCCACTTCCTCTAACCATTCCTCGCTCGTCGCCATCTCCACATTCACATTCAGCACCTCCTGTGGAGATACAATCCGCTGATAAACAGTGGTGTACCCAATCATCGAATAGACCAGCGTAATCGTGTCGCTCGGCTCCATCAGCACTAACTCATAATATCCGTTCCTATTCGTCGTAGTACCCTCCTGTTGAGATGAAAGATCAAAGATAAAGGATGAAGGACTTATTACGTTCGTCTCTGAAGTTTCAGAGTCGGCACTATGTAATCTTTTATCCTGTGTCCTTAATCCTGCGTCTTGTATTGAAACCACATTCGCCAACTCTATCCCCCGATTATCTGAGTCCACCACATACCCGTAAATACGCACGTTGCGTGCGTATAGCGCTCCCATGCTCAATAGGAGGATAAAAACCAGTATCCAAATCCTTCTTCTCATTGCGAGTGGCACATTGCCAATAAGCATGCAAAGGTACGGCTTTTTTTTGATATATGCAAATGAAAACGCTTTTTGCGCACAAAATAGGGTACTTCTTCACTAAAAGGTTGCCTAACCTTTCGATTAGACAACCTTTTGCATAGTGTTGGATAGCCAACGAATGCGCTTATTCCACCTCTACGCCTTGCACGGTGTAGGTCTTGCCCTCGCGGATGATGAGCAACTGCCCATTGCGGATGACCTTGGTGGCCTTTGCTTCTACTTGTGTTTGGTCAAGTGCAGAGCCGATAGGTTCGCTCGGGTTGAAAAGTTGTATCTTGGTGAAGCCACCATCGCCACTCGTTTGGTTGCTCTCGATAGCCACGAAATTGTTTTCGTCTTGACTAAGGGTGAGAGTGATAGTTTTGCCCGTTTCTGCTGTTTTTGTAACTGAGGACTTTGCACCATTTACATAGATGACAACCGCGCGTGCTGAGGTACCGCTGGTCAGTTGCACGCTGTCTGCGGGAGGCAATGCCATGTAGATACGGGTGTTTCCGGAAGCATCGCGCATATTAGTCTCATCATTCACCTTCTTTGCGAACTTCCAGCCCCTGGCAGCCTCCCAACCATATGGTGCGAAGATATAGAGTTCTGTGCTATCGAAAGTAACTACATTTTCTGTCATTGCGATTGCACTAAGCGGATGAGTTACAACCGTATAGATGGCTTCTTTGTTATCAATACCTTTGAGTGTGATAGTGCCGTCAGCATTGTATGTAGCAACGGGTTTGTTGCCGGTAACGGTGTCGCCGCTTACTTGGATAGAGTCTGCTACCAATGTGGGAACTGCAGTCCCGTTGAGGTAGGGTACGGTAACCGTCAAGTCTGATTCGTTAATAGCACCCTTGGCGCCATTGGAGAACGGAACAACGGTCAGGTGCTTGATAGCATCAGCACGAGAAATCTCCACGGTGTAGGTGGTCTTGTTGCCTGCTTGTGCGGTAACTACGATAGTTGCGGTGCCGGGAATAGCCGTTGCCTGCGTGATGACGACGGTGGCAGTTTCATCGTTGGCCTCTGCACTAATCACGGGAATAGCCTCTGCTTTGTAAGCAACAGAATAGGTGTAGTTGAGCGAGTCGGCTTTGAAGTCGGCGATGGCTTTGCCGTCAATGCTGAGGCTTGCCAAGGTAGCGTCCTCGCTGGCTGCGGCTGCTACGCTAAACTGAACGGTATAGTCTTTGGTCGTCGTGCCGTCTTCTGCTACCACATGAATAGTGGCTTTTCCGTTAACAGCCGTGGCTTGGGTAACGCTTACAGTGGCTTTGGACGATGTAGGAGTAGCAGCAACCACGGGGACAACCGTAGTACCGAAAGGTAACTCTACATTGTATTCGGTAGTCTCAGGCGCAAACCCTTCCAATTTCTCACCATTGATGGTAATGGCGCTCAATGTAGCATTATCTTTTGCAGCAGGAGTAGCCACGAATGCAATTTCATAAAATAAACCATTAGATCCATCGCTGCCAAGGATTTGTACTTGGTAGGACTTAGAACCGTCTAACCCCTCAATCTTTCCGATTGCAGCCCCTTTCCCGCTTATATTGGTGCTTTTCACAACAGTAGTCCCTGCTACACCATTCTCTCCAATTTCATAGATGTTTGCAATAATAGACCGAGAAGCATCGTCAGGATTACCATAGAAAAGGACAGAAACGCAATTTGTTACATTGAATAGATATGCGCGACTTGTACGCGTCCCTGCAACCTTTGAATCCTTTGTGAACCAAGTGGTTGAACCCTTAAAACATCCCATTGCATCCCATGTCTTTCCTGCAGAACCACTTCCTGTGTATCCAATCCATTCTTGACCACTGGTTGACGAATAGCATACATAGGATTGGAAAATAACTGTATCTCCCGAAACAAAAAAGTTCGCAGTTTGATTTTTAGAAGCCCATGTCTCACCAAGTGTAGTAGCATCACCTACGGTGTAGACACTTGTAGGGGTCGCTGCCAGGCAGGTGCCTGCGAGCAGGGTTGCGAGGAGAAGAAGATTGATTTTTTTCATGATTGTTGTTTGTTAAGACGAACATACACCCCTGCACGAGGCAGGAATGTATGGTCGTGGGTTAATATATATTGTTAATTTGGTTGCATACCTTTTCGGTCTTGTGTTGTGAACGACTCCGTGGGCAGTGGGCGTCGGCTCGTAGGTTGCGTTCGTGCACTGCGCGGTGTCGTGTGTCTCTCCTCGCGCCGAGGTTTTATTGCACTTGCACGCCCTGTGCGGTGTAGGTCTTGCCCTCGCGGATAATCAGCAACTGCCCATCACGAATAATCTTCGTAGCAGGAGCAGCCACCGCGGTATTCTCTACGGCTGTTGCACCACTCTTGACGGTAACGGTATATACCAATTCCCCGGCACAATAGCGAACGAAATTGATGGTTTGGCGTTCCCAACTGATAGTGATAGTTGCCATGCCGGTCTTAGTGCCTTTGGTCAGTGCACCGGTGTTAGCATCCACGGCTACAACCTCAGTGTTGGAAGATTCGTATTTCACTACCAATTCTTTCGGATTATCCAGTTTCGGCGCAGTGATGGTTTTCTCGCTGTCAAGAACATCAATAGCCGTCTTGTCAAGCACTAAGCCCGATTCTACCGTGCACGGGCGTACCACCTTGATGCTTTTGAGGAACACCGAGTTGTCTGCTAAGCGGAATAAACGCAACACGCCTCCTTCATTTGTTTTATCCACTACTGCCGTGTAGGTGCTGTTCGCCGTTTGCGTTGATTGAGTGCTGGATGCAATATTCCCTTCAGTTCCTGCTCCCTTTGCTGAAGCATTACCAATTTCAAAACCGCGGTCTCCTGTTCCGCCATTTTGTCCTACTATGGTAATCTCATCTTCTGCCAAGAAGCCTCCCTCTGTAGCGAACTCTACTGCAACATCATTGTTGCCAAGTTTATACATTCCCGAAGAAACGCTAAACTTGTTCTTCCCGAAGTAGCGATTAACAACAGACTTTCCGATGGTCAGCGTACCATAGTTTGCAGCATCAAGGCTGGTACTATCTGTTGTTGGCGCAGTGAGATTGGATGATGCAACAACCCACTCAAAGATAGTGGTAGAGCCCTCAATGGGGTGTGCTGTAAGTGTAACCTTGTACGATATTTCATCCTCGCAGTATTCTATGCCTTCCACTGTCTGTTTAGCAGCGGTGATGGTGATAACTGCCTCACCTACACCAACTTTGGTAAGTGCACCTGTTTGATCAACGGTAACTACTTCCTCGTTGTTCGAAGCATAAACTACGCTGAGGTTGTGAGGGTTAGTAAGCGTAGGCGCAACCAAATCCCCAGTCTCAATGATAGCCCCAATGCTATCTACACTCAAAACCAATTCTGCAGAAGCACACGTTGCTACGGTGAAGTTGATAGTGTAGGTTTGTGTAGTTGTTTTGTCTTCTGCCGTAACGGTGATAGTAGCCGTGCCATCCACGCTCTCTGCCTGCGTTACGGAAACTTTAGCATTGGAAGATGTGGCAGTGGCTGCTACAAAAGGCACTTCAGTAGTGCCAAAGGGTAACTCTACGTTGTATGTGGTAGTCTCAGGAGCAAAACCCTCTACCTTTTCGCTATTAACGGTAATGGAGTTGAGGGTAGCATCGTCTTTGGCTGACGCGTAAGTAACAAGAATTTCAAACACATACATCTCTTTATTATTCGCAGTGAAAGTATATGTATCTGCAGGACAATTGGTAGCACTTAGTACGACAGGAGCTAATTTTTGGTTCTTACATGTTGTCTTTTCTATTTCCTCTTTGTTAGCATTTGTCAATGCAAGGGAACATTCATCACCACTACTTACTGCAAATAAAACCTTGATATCAGCTGTAGCTGTAGTAGTAAATGTGATCGTTTTTCCTGCTCCCAACTTGTAGTGCGGAATTGTTGTAATGGCAGTTTTACCATCAACAATACTGTTAGGAGTGGAAGTTATTTTTCTTTCTGATGTTCCCTCACTCCCCGTTGTAGTAACTGCAATGTTTGCGCTACCATCCACTGTAACCAATTTAGTCAGGTCTTTGTTCTGTGGCGTTACATTCGGGCTAAAATAAAAACTTTGCGCCATCGCGCTGCCGGCGAAGAGTAGGGCGGTTAAGAGAAAATAGAGTTTAATCTTTTTCATGGTTTTTAGATGTTTTAGTTGATGAATAATGATGTTGTTATTTGATTTTTTTTGGATTCATGGTAGGGAGGGTAGGGGTGATTTTGCAAAGTAGAGTTAGCAAAACGAATTTCGTTGCAAAAGTACTGTTTTTTTTTGAATTCGTTGTGCATTGATAGGGAGAATTTGTGTAATAATTGACAAAAGCAGGTGCGGAGGCACTTTTCTGTTTTTGTTAACATATAATTATCGTATAATTCATCATTAATTCAATACTTGGGGGAGCAACAAATATATTCAAATAGTGTTCAAATATTTTTTTTAACATGTAATTATCGTATAATTCATCATTAATTCATTACTTTATTGTCTCGTTAAACTCTCGCAATCCAATCAACAATCACCCAAGAATCACCCAACAATCACCCAACAATCACCCAAGAATCACCCAACAATCACTAACTAATCACTAACTAATCACTAACTAATCACTAACTAATCACTAACTAATCACTAACTAATCATTAACTAATCACTAACTAATCATTAACTAATCATTAACTAATCACTAACTATTGTTACTTGTGGAAGGGCTATAGGTGGCTCACTGGTAAAATCCTGTGTTGATTAGGAGAAAAAAGTTCGTATAGATTTGGTCATATTGTATAAAAATAGTACCTTTGCATTATGAAAACAA
>JALFGC010000099.1 GCA_022777485.1 Bacteroidales bacterium | reverse complement strand
TTTGTTTTCATAATGCAAAGGTACTATTTTTATACAATATGACCAAATCTATACGAACTTTTTTCTCCTAATCAACACAGGATTTTACCAGTGAGCCACTATGGTCTGCTGAGTGTGTGGGGGCGAAACGGGAGTTGTTTGGGGTGTGTTGTTGGGATGAAACGGGAGTTGTGGGGGTGTGTTGTTGCTATTTTGAGGGAGTGATATCCGAAGGAAAAAACGGTGAATGCATAAAAATGCTGGTTGGAGGCATTTTTGGTAGTGAAATGCTTGCATATATCGCGAAAAAAGTGTAACTTTGCAGCCTCGTAATGCACCTTATTAATATATGAAGCGACAGATAAACCATTTACTCCTCCTGCTGCCGATCGTGGCATTGTGCGCGGGTTGCGGGCGAGCGTCTATGCCGAAACCTTACGGCTATGTGCGTCTGACGATGCCCGATACCTGCTATGCAGACGCTGTGCCGAAGGGGTATCCGTATCGGTTCGATGTGTCTTGCCATGCGGAGGTGCGTCTTGTATCGGATGAGCAGGGGGGACAGTATTGGATAGACCTGCATTATCCCGCGTTGAACGCGACGGTGCATTGCTCATATCAGCCTGTGCGGGGAAACTTGCGTGAACTGACGGACGACGCGATACGGTTTGTCTATCGGCATTCGTCGCACGCTTCGTCTATCCCAGAGAAGGGTTTTGTGCACGCGGAGGCGCGAGTGTATGGCGTGTTGTTCGATTTGGAGGGGAATACGGCGTCGTCAATGCAGTTCTTCGTAACGGACAGTGTGCGCCATTTCTTCCGCGCGGCAGCGTATTGCGACTGCGTGCCCAATGCCGACTCGTTGGCGCCTGTATATGATTATCTGCACAAGGATGTGGTGCGCATGGTGGAGAGTTTTGAATGGAGGTAATGCACTATATATCAGCGGCTAAGGCGGAACAAAGGAAGTTGTTCGCATGGTTAGTGGATCCGGAAAAGGCGGAGGCAGGACCCACCCCGTCCCTCCCTACGAAGGGAGGGGGAATTATAATGCGGCATATAGACGGCACCTCCATTACCGCTCGCGATACTGTCGGGGTGTCCCCGGTGAATATGCTGATATTTGTGGGGGGAAGCAGCGGGGGTGAGCAGACGGAGAAGGTGGTGAAGCAGTTGAAAGCGCAGTACGATGTGCCTGTGGTGTTGTTCCCCGGGAATGTCCGTCAGGTAACATCGGAGGCAGACGCGTTGCTTTTTCTGTCGCTCCTGTCGGGTCGCAATGCGGAGATGCTGGTGGGTCAGCAGGTGCGCGCGGCGGAGGCGGTGCGGCAGGCGGGGATAGAGACGATACCGATGGGGTATATCCTTGTGGACGGGGGTATAGATAGCGCCGTGGCGCGCGTGTCGGGCACGCAACCGATAGCGCAGGAGGCGGTGGATGAGATCGTGCAAACGGCTATGGCGGCGGAGATGATGGGCAAGCAGTTGGTGTATCTGGAAGCGGGCAGCGGTGCTTTGGAGCCTGTGCGCGCGGAGGTGATTCGCGCGGTGAGGGCGGCTATCTCTTGTCCGCTGATAGTGGGAGGTGGTATCCGCTCGACGGAAGCCATGCAGCGTGCCTACGACGCGGGGGCAGACATTGTGGTGGTGGGGAATTGGTTGGAGGAGCACCCTGAAGCACTGGAGGAATTTAAGACCCTCTGTAACTCCCCCTTGAAGGGGGAGAATAAGACCCCCTCTATCTCCCCCTTATTAAAGGGGGAGAACCAGAAGTCTCCCTTTAAGGGAGATTTAGAGGGTCAAGACGATGTGCGGTATATGGGAATGGCTTTGCGTGAGGCAGAGAAAGCGTTTGAGGCGGGCGAAGTGCCCGTGGGTTGCGTGGTGGTATCGCAAGGGCAGGTGATAGGCAGAGGACACAACCTGACGGAGGGCTTGCAGGATGTAACCGCGCATGCTGAGATGCAGGCGCTGACCGCCGCTGCGCAGACCGTAGGCGGGAAGTACCTGCAAGACGCCACGCTCTATGTTACGGTGGAGCCCTGCGTGATGTGCGCGGGAGCGATAGGATGGGCACAGGTGAAGCGAGTGGTGTACGGTTGCGCCGATGAGAAACGGGGTTTCACGCGCTTTGCTCCCAAAGCGTTGCATGCCAAAGCCACGGTGGTGAGCGGTGTGCGCGAAGACGAATGCCGAACGCTTATGCAAGCGTTTTTTAGGAAGAAGAGAGGGTGATTGGGAATTATGAATTATGAATTATGAGGGCGCATGCTCTGAGTATTCTGAGTAATCTGAATATTTTGAGTATTCTGAGTAATCTGAGAAATTTGTGTTTTCTAACACTCTGATAAACAAACACATACTATGAAACAGACTATCCATATTCGTTGGCAAACTGTGCTGCGCAAGACGGGATTGGTGGTGCCTTTCATCGCGTTGGCGGTGCTCTCTGCGGTGCTCTTTCCGCGCTACACGACTTCGTTTCGCTACCACTGCGAGGTGGGCAAGCCGTGGGCATACGACCTTGTAACGGCGGAGTTTGACTTCCCTATCTACAAGACATCTGCGCAGTTGGCGGCAGAGGAGCAGCAACTGCTGGAGACTTTTGCCCCCTGCTTTACGCCCGTGGACAGCAAGTTGTGGGCGGCGGACAATGCCGTGGTGCCGGTTATCCGCTATGAGGACCAAGCGTGGATGGCGCAAGAGGGGTATCGAAAACTGGCGGTCATCAGTAATCATGTTTCCACGACCTATTCGCTGGACGATGTGCTGACGGAGAAGTCAGCCTACGAGCGTTTCGGTGTGGCTACACCTGCGAACATCGTGCTTGATACCGCGATGACTAATCGCCTGAAAACGAAACTGTTAGCGTCTATCGCCCCCACGCAGGGTATTGTGCAGACGGGTGAGAAGATTATCGACCGCGGGGAGATAGTTACCGACCGCGATTATCAGATTTTGCAGTCGCTGCGGCGCGCGTGCGAGGAAGATAGCCTGACCCAACACCAGCGCACTTGGTCTATCATCGGCGAGGCGGTACTGGTCAGCCTATTCTTGTTCCTGTTCGTGCTCTATCTGTTCGTGTTCCGTCCGGCGTATATCAGCAACATGCGGATGGTGCTGTTTTTCTGCCTGTTGGCGGGGATTGTCATCGTCTTGTCGTGCCTGACGCTGCGCTACACGGACCTGAGTATCTACCTGATTCCCTTTGCGTGGGTGCCTATCCTGACGCGTGTGTTCTTCGACGCGCGCACGGGTCTGTTCCTGCATTTCACCACGGTGCTGATTGTCTCGCTCATCGCGCCGCAGCCGGTGCAGTTCTTCTTCATACAGGTGGCAGTTGGCATGGTGGCGGTGTCGAGTCTGAGCGATATGACGCGGCGTGCGCAACTGGCGCAGACGGCAGCATGGATTTTCGTCACGCAGACCCTCGCCTACACCGCATTCACCTTCGCCGCTACCGGCGACTACCGCACGCTGGAGCCGATGACATACCTCTATTTCTTTGTAAACACGCTGCTCATCATCGGTTCGTACGGTCTGATTTATGTGTTTGAGAAACTGTTCCGCTTCATCTCTTCGATTACGCTCATCGAGTTGACGGACATCAATTCGGACCTGCTGCATACGATGGCAGAGCAGGCACCCGGTACATTCCAGCACTCAATGCAAGTGTCGAACCTCGCGACGGAGGCTGCGAAAGCCATTGGCGCCAATGCCTTGCTGGTGCGCACCGGAGCACTCTACCACGACATCGGCAAACTGCGTGCTCCGCTCTACTTTACTGAGAATCAGCAGGGTGGACCTAACCCTCTGCTGGCTATGTCGGCGCAGGAAGCAGCGCAGGAGGTGATTAAGCATGTTACCGAAGGTGAGGAAATGGCGCGCAAGCACCACCTGCCGGAGATGATTATCAACTTCATCACCACCCACCACGGCACGACCCTCACCCGCTATTTCTACAACACCTACGCTAATGCCCACCCGGGCGAGGCTGTGGATAAGACGCTGTTCCAATACCCGGGTCCCAAGCCCGCGACCAAGGAGGCGGCTATCCTGATGATGGCAGACGCTGTGGAGGCACGCAGTCGCAGCTTGACGGACTATAGCGAGGAGGCGATTGCCAAGGCGGTGGACCAAATGATTGACCAACAGATTGCCGACGGGCAGTTCGCCGAGACACCGCTGTCGTTCAAGGACGTGGAGGACATCCGCCGCGTCTTCAAGGAGCGCCTCTCCACCATCAACCACCACCGCATAGCGTATCCCACGCTGAATAGATAAGGGGATGAAGGACCGCTCGTTGCACTCGCTAAAAGATTAAGGATGAAAGACTAAATACCTTCGTCTGATGAGGATAAAAGATAAAGGATGAAAGACAAAAGACTTAATACCTTCGTCTATGAGTCGCAGAGTCGAAACTACTCAGTCTTTAATCTTATGGCCTTAATCCTTAATCTAAATAACTATTTAGTCTTTTATTCTTTATCCTTCATTCTCGTTGCGGCTGGGTGCCGAGTTATCCTCCCGCCCCCTTACCCCCTCCCCCTCTACGAGGGAGGCGGGGGAGCTAAGCAACCTTCGACTCTGAAAGTTCAGAGACGAAAATAATAATTCTTCATCCTTAATTCTTTATCCAATTATGTTGTACCTTGCCCCCATGGAGGATGTTACGGACCCTGCTTTTCGCCTGCTCTGCAAACGGTTTGGCGCGGATAGGGTCTATACCGAGTTCGTCAATGCCGACGCGCTGGTGCGCGATGTGGCGTCCACTGTCCGCAAGTTGCAGATAAGCGACGCGGAGCGCCCCGTGGCGATACAGATTTATGGCAAAGACCCCGTGGCGATGGCGGACGCGGCGCAGATAGTGGAGCAGGCGAAGCCAGACTTTATCGACATCAATTTCGGTTGCCCGGTGAAGAAAGTTGCGGGCAAAGGTGCCGGTGCGGGATTGCTGCAGACGCCTGACCGCTTGCTGGAAATCACCCGCGCGGTGGTCAATGCGGTGAAGACGCCCGTTACCGTCAAGACCCGCCTCGGATGGGATGAACAGCACCTGATTATCGTGGATTTGGCGGAGGCACTGCAAGACTGCGGCATTGCCGAACTGGCTATCCATGGGCGGACGCGCAGTCAGATGTACCGCGGCGACGCTGACTGGACACTCATCGGCGAGGTGAAGAACAACCCGCGCATGCACATCCCCATCATCGGCAACGGCGATGTAACCACGCCGGAACGCGCACGCGAGTGCTTCGACCGCTACGGCGTGGACGCCATCATGATTGGTCGCGCTACCTTCGGCTGCCCGTGGATTTTCGAGGATATGCGCTTCGGATTGGAGGGTAAAGAAGTGCCGGCGCGCTCGATGGCATGGTGCGTGGAGATACTGAAAGAGCATGTGGAGCGGAGTATTGAGTGGATAGGAGACGAACGCAAGGGCATTGTGCACTCCCGCCGACATTTCGCCGCCTCGCCCGTCTTCAAGGGGCTACCCGACTTCAAGCAAACGCGAATCGCGCTTCTGCGTACGGATACTAAAGCCGAGGTGTTTCAAATCATGGACCACATCGTGCAAGAATGGGGAAAGGGGCTGCCGAACCGGTAGGGTCGGCAGCCTTTTTACTGCGGTATGCTCCCCTGAGTTTATCGGAACATTATCGCGGGTCTATCGCGGGTCGGCCGCAGGTCTCCCGTAGGTCGGTAACCTCCTAAAAACAAAAAGAAACTGCCCGACCCATCGGTTAGGCAGTCCCAAGCAAACCATAGAAAAAGCGTTCACGCCAACATCATGATGGCGCGTTGGAGGGCGTGAACGAAGTCCTCCACATCTTTCTCATCATTGTAGAGCCCGAAGGAGGCGCGCACCGTCCCGGGCACTTGTAGGTAGTCGATGAGCGGCTCTGCACAGTGGTGCCCCGTGCGCACGGCAACACCCTGGCGGTCCAGCAGTGTGCCAACATCGAAGGGGTGGACTAACCGTTTCTCCTCGCGGCTGTCGGCATATACATTGAACGACACCACGCCCGCTTTCGTCTCGCCGGCAGCGTAGATTCTAACCTCCGGCAACCTGCTGAGTTGCTCCTCGCAATAGCGTGTCAGGCTCATCTCGTGCTCCATAATGCGTTGAATACCTTTGTCTTGCATGTACTGCAACGCCACGGCGAAAGCATACGAACCGATGAAGTTTGGTGTGCCTGCCTCGAACTTATAGGGCAGCACATTGTAGGTCGTCCCCTCAAAACGCACATGCTCTATCATCTCGCCGCCGCCTTCGGCAGGAGGCAGTTGGTCGAGCCAAGTCTCTTTGCCGTAGAGCACGCCCAGACCCGTAGGACCATACATCTTGTGGGCAGAGCAGACAAAGAAATCGCAGTCCAATGCTTGCAGGTCAATGGGCATATGCGGTGCGGACTGCGCGCCGTCGATACAAACGGGCACACCATGTGCGTGCGCAATTCGGATAATCTCCTCCACGGGGTTGATAATCCCCAGCACATTGCTCACTTGCGCCACGGAGATGAGGCGGGTACGAGGGGTTATCATCTGCTCCAAACCGCTGATATCCAGCACTTCACCCTGCATAGGAATCACTTTGAGAGTCGCCTTTTTGCGGCTGCAGAGCATTTGCCAAGGTACAATGTTCGAGTGGTGCTCCAGTGTGCTGACGATGATTTCATCTCCCTCACCCACAAACGCCTCGCCAAAGGAGAAAGCGAGCATGTTGAGGGCGTCGGTAGTGCCTTTGGTGAAGATGATTTCTTTGGCAGACCGCGCGTGCAGGAAGTCCGCCACGGCTTGGCGCGCCCGCTCGTGGTGCTCCGTCGCTACTTGGCTCAGGTGGTGCACACCGCGGTGGATGTTCGCATTCCAATGGGTGTACGCCTCCACGATGGCGTCCAGCACCACCTGCGGCTTCTGGCTCGTCGCCGCGTTATCCAGATATACCAAGCGCTTGCCGTACACCTGTTCGCTCAATATGGGAAAATCGGGGTTCAAAGTGGTCAGTGGTCAGTGAATAGTGGTTATTTCTCGGAGTGCGCAAACTTTTCTGATTATTCAGAGTACTCCGATAACTCAGAGCATGCACCCTCATAATTCTTAATTCGTAATTAAGTTTAGGGCTTGTATTGACTTTCTTCCAGAATCTTTTGGGCGTCGCCTTCTGCCATCAGTTCTTGCAGGCTCACTTCGGGGTGGTTCTCCATATACCTTTCTGCAATGCGCCACCCCATCCAAATGCCTACTCTTCCGGGGGACTCTTGCGATATTTCTGAGGTGAAGGGAGCGGAGTTCAGGTAAGAACTCATCACCATCGGCTCTGTCTTGAAGAGGTCGCGCTTGTCCATCATTAGGTGCCAGATGGCGCGCTCGTGTTGCTCGCACCATGCCCACTGCTCTCGGGTGTAGCCCATCACCTCATAGTTCGGCAACTCGGGGAACAAGACAGAAAGGAGGTAGAGCACCTTGCCGCGGTAGAGCATCTGCTCCAAGAGACGGCTTTTCTTGCTCGTGAAAGGCAGTTGCTGAAAGAGGTACGCGCTCACCACATCGGCGGGGATACATTCTTTGCGCATGGTCTGCTTTTGGTAGTCGTACACCACGCGGTTGTAGTACTCGTAGTCGCTGCCGAGGTACATATCCGCCCCCACGGCGATGTCTTCCCCCGCGAAGTAGATGGACGCGTTGAAGCCGGAGATGAAGAGATAGATGGTTGGCAGCGGCATGTCGGGGTAGAGGTAATGCAGTCGTGTGAAAGCGCCGTCCAGACTCTGCTGAATATCTTGAATATCAGCGAATAACTCCTGCTCGCGGGCGTTGGTCTGTCGGAAGCCGTATAGTGTGTCGTTGAGGAACTGCGGCAACGCCTCTTGCAGGTAGGTGGTGTCGCTCGCAGCAATTCCCAAGATATCCTCCGTGAACAGCGGCATGAAGGTAGGGTAGTCGGCAAACAATCGCCGAATACCCTCTGCGGTCTGCCCGTCTGCTATCAGTGCACTGTCGAACCGCACTATCTCCACATGCTGCGTCGTCATCTCTTTCGCCGCAGGGAAATACACCCTTCCCCTTTGGCAGCCCTCCAAGACAAGGCAAAGGAGTAGACCCACCCCGACCCTCCCTACAAAGGGAGGGAGGAAGCGTGAAAGATGTGCGAATCGTTTCATAAATAAATTAGGCTAACCCTCTAATATCTTTCTTAATTATGAGATATAAATGGCGATTAGTGAAATTTTCCTAATTCCCAATCCCCCTCCCTTTGTAGGGAGGGATGGGGAGGGTCCATTACTCATCCCATCCGATACCTTTGTACTTGTTCAAATCCCATTCTTCCTCAACCTCGTTCAGATAAATCGTTTGCTGTTCATCGTCGTCTTCTATCGCCACATCGCTTTCCGCTTCTTCGCGCATGGCAATGTCGATAGGTGCGTGGGAAATCTCTATCACCTGATTCTGCTCTTTGTTCAACTCTACCCAAAGCATGTCCTTCAACTCACTGATACCCAGTCCGCTGACGGCAGAAATGTGTACCACGGGAATCCCCAATTCCTCGGAGAGTTGCGCGTTGCGCGTTGCGCGTTGCGCGTCAGGGGTATCTTCCAAGAGGTCGCACTTGCTGATGGCGAGGATACGCGCTTTGGTGAGCAGTTCGGGGTTGTATTTCTCCAATTCGTGGAGCAAGATATGGTACTCCGCTGCGATGTCTTTCGCCGTGGCAGGCACCATGAACAGCAAGACGGCATTGCGCTCGATATGTCGCAAGAAGCGTAGTCCGAGCCCCTTGCCTTCGGCAGCGCCCTCAATGATTCCCGGGATGTCTGCCATGCAGAACGATTGCCCATCGCGATAGGAGACAATGCCCAATTGGGGGGTGAGGGTGGTGAAGGGATAGTCGGCTATCTCGGGTTTGGCAGCAGAGACCACGCTCAGCAGGGTGGACTTGCCGGCATTGGGGAATCCTACGAGTCCCACATCCGCCAGCACTTTCAGTTGCAGAATCACATTGCGCTCCTGCGCGGGCTCTCCGGGCTGTGCGTAGCGCGGTGCTTGGTTGGTGGCGGTGCGGAAATGCCAGTTGCCTAATCCGCCTCGTCCGCCTTTGAGCAGCACCACGCGCTCGTTGTGGTCGCGCACCTCGCAGATGAACTCCCCTGTGTCGCCATCATAGACCACAGTGCCGCAGGGCACCTCGATGACGCGGTCTTCACCGTCTTTGCCGAAGGAGCGGCTGTCGCCGCCCTTGCCGCCGTCGGTCGCCATGATATGCTTTTGGTATTTCAGGTGGAGCAGCGTCCAGAGGTTGCGGTTGCCTCGGAGGATAATGCTGCCGCCCTTGCCGCCGTCGCCACCGTCAGGACCGCCCTTAGGCAGGTACTTGGCGCGATGGAAGTGCATGCTACCGGCGCCGCCCTTTCCGGAACGGCAGTAAATCTTTACATAGTCTATGAAGTTAGAAGAAGGCATGTCTTGGATAATTATGAATTATGAATTATGAGGGCCCATGCTTCGATAATTACATAAACAGGTCTATGATATGGCATATTTGTGCGAAGACATCCTCCATCGTGTTGTTGCCGTTGATGGCGAAGTAGTTGTCTTGGTGGAGGTAGTAAGTCGCTACGGGTTGTGTCTGACGATGATAAACTTCGAGGCGTTTCTTGATGGTCTCTTCGTTGTCGTCGGCGCGTCCGCTGGTCTTGCCGCGGTTGATAAGTCGGGTGATGACCTCTTGCTCATCGACAATCATGTCCAACATCACAGCCTCCATATTATATTTCTTCAGAAGTCGGGTTAGTGCTTCTGCCTGCTCTACGGTGCGAGGGAAGCCGTCGAAAATGACGCCCTTGCTGTCGGAGGGCAGCGAGGCGATGAAGTTCTCGATAAGGGCAACCATCTTATCATCGGGTACGAGACTGCCTTTCGAGATAATCGCGTCTATCTCCTGTCCGAGAGGCGAGCCCGACTTGATTTCTGCTCGCAACACATCACCCGTGGACAGATGTTGCAAGCCATATTTCTCTACAATGAAATCCGATTGTGTCCCTTTTCCACTACCCGGGGCACCACAAAGAATAATATTCAACATATCTTATACCTTAATAAACACGAATTAAGAATTATGAACTTTGGATTACGAGTGGCTTACGCCGCCCTCATAATTCATAATTCATAATTCTTAATTAAAAAGAGGTTCTTAGAGTGCCAATTTAGCACCTGCTTTGAACTTAACAGCCTTCTTAGCGGGGATAACGATAGCCTGCCCTGTTGCAGGGTTCACACCGTTGCGTGCTGCCTTCTCAACTACAGAGAGGGTAGCGTATCCTACCAATTGCACGGTCTCGCCGTTCTTCAGTGCCTCAACAGTAGCGTCAAGAGCAGCGTCAATCACTTTTGCAGCCTCCACTTTGGAAACCTCTGCCTTTGCTGCCACAGCAGCAACAAGTTCAGCCTTGTTCATAAATGTAACGATTTTGGGTTAAAATAAAGATTGTTTACTTTGGTAATGATTTCTAACGCTATTCGGCTAAAAACCACGGTACAAAGATACGACAAAATAATGAAACTACCAAGCCTTTGGCGCAAAAAATGTGTTTTTTCGGCAAAAAAAGGCATTTTTTCTATAAAAAGCACGGTTTTTGTATGGCTAATTCGAGAAAAAGCAGTATCTTTGCCGTGAAATAACGAATAATTGTAGTTTTTAATAGCATGCGTAATCTTCCTATTGTTACTCGCTCAATTCTTTGGGCAAATATCATAGTTTTCTTGTTGGATATGGTGCTTCGTCGCACTGGTATTCAGTTAGCAGACCTTTGCGGCTTGCACTATTTTACTGCGCAGCAGTTTTATGTTTGGCAGCCGCTGACTTATATGTTCTTGCATGCCGACCTTGGACATATCTTCTGCAACATGTTCGCGGTGCTGATGTTTGCACCGGTGTTGGAACGCGAGTGGGGCTGGAAGCGCTTCTTGACTTATTATCTCGTCTGCGGTGTGGGTGCAGGTTTGGTGCAGGAGGCAGTATGGGCGATGATGTATCAGCCGACGCTCAGTGCCATGTCTGCGGCGCAGGCGGCGTACTATATCAATCCGTTGGTTACTATCGGGGCGTCGGGCGCTGTCTTCGGTATCCTGTTTGCCTTCGGATGGTTGTTCCCGAATGTTCCGCTATTCCTGATGTTCGTGCCTATCCCTATACGCGCGCGTGTGTTCGTAATTATCTACGCGGCTATCGAACTCTTTGCAGGCTTGGGTAGCGTAGTAGGTGCCGGCGACCATGTGGCGCATTTCGCGCACTTGGGCGGCATGCTGTTTGGGTGGTTGCTACTTCTATGGTGGCGGCATTTCAGCGATAACGGTTCGAGCGAGTGGCGCAACCGTTGGCGGCAGTTCACCAACCACTTCCGTAAGCACCCTCGCCTCGACAGTAGTGTAGATAAGGACTACTCCGACTACCACTACCAGAAGAGGGTATAGGGAGGCTGGATAAAGGATGAAGGACGAAATAGTCTCGACTCGGAAAATACACAGACGAAGGTGAGCCTATTTTCCTTTGTCTTTTAGTGAGTGTAGCGACGGTCTTTATCTGTTTAGGAATTTTTCTCGATTGACGATGAACCTAAGGTGGGTGCCTTCTCCGAGGAGAAGGTCACCTTCGGGTGTGTGTTGGTATGCGGCTACGCGGAAATGCAGTTTCCTGCCCTCTGTGGCGGTCAGTTCTGCCGTTGCATAGACGGCAGCCCCGAGTGGGGATGGGCGGAGGTGACTGCTCTCAATATGTGCACCGACGGTGGTCTGTCCGTCTTCCAACTGTTCTTGCACGGCAAGCATTGCCGCATTCTCCATCAGGGCGAGCATAGAGGGCGTTGCCCAAACGGGCATGTCGCCCGACCCGAGGGCGAGGGCGGTGTGTTGCTTGCCGACGACGAGCGTGCTCTTGTGAGATGTGCCGATAATCATGTCTTTTTTTTAAGCGGGTTGTATTTTGCCTGCAAAGGTACTGCTTTTTGACGATATATGCAAGCGTATGTCGCAAAATTATCGTTTCCTATGTCTGTTTTGTCCGCGCAACCACCCATATACTCACTTCATATAGGCAGTAGAGCGGCACGGTAACCAGCAACAGCGTGAAGATATCCGCCGTAGGGGTAATAACCGCCGCCAAGATACATAGCACTACAAATGCATGTTTGCGGTACTGCGTCATCATCGGCTTATCCACTATACCCAACTTCGCCAAGAAATACGCCACTATCGGTATCTCAAACAATATCCCCATCAGTAGCGACAGCACCAGCAGCGTGGAAATATACGACCGAAGTGCAATCTGATTGACCACCGCCTCCTGCACCTGATAGGTACTCAGAAACCGAAAAGCAAACGGAAAAATTACGAAGTAGTTGAGCAACACGCCCATCGCGAACAAAAATACTCCACAGATAATCAGCAGTATAGAGTATCGCTTCTCCTGCCGATAGAGTGCCGGTGCAACAAACCCGTATAACTGAATCAGCAGGTACGGGAATGCTGCAATACAACCGACAATGAGTGCCACCTGCAGGTGCACCATAAACTGCGAAGCCAACTCTGTGTTGATGAACTGCGCTTGGAAATCCCCCGGACAGAGCGACCGCCACCCCGTCCATTCTGCCAATCGGCATAGCCACCGATAGAGCACAAAGTCTGCCTCCGACGGAGCGAACAACACGGCAAACAGCGTATCCTTAAAGCAGAACGCCCCTATCGCACATATCGCCCATACACCTATACATCGGAAGAGCACTTTTCGGAATACCTCCACATGCTCCCAAAAGGTCATCTGTTCCTCAGGCTTGTTCCCCATGCTGCTCCTCCGTCGGCTGAGAAGGTATCTTATCCTCCGGCTCTATTGGTTTCTTTATATCTTCTTCCATCTCGTGCATGCCTTGCTTGAACGACTTAACTCCTTTTCCCAAACCGCGCATCAGTTCGGGAATCTTCTTGCCGCCGAACAGTAACAACACGATCAGCACGATGAAGATTATCTCAGGTGCTCCTATCATAAGTAACATACTATCAATAATTTAATGGTAACACATAAAACAAGTATCCCACCAGCAACCAAAGCGCAACCAAACAAACAGCCGCACCAATGGCTGCTGTGCTGCCTATCTTGTTGAGCCTGCCGCCTTGCCGCCAAAGCCACACAGCCAACCACACGCTCAAACCTATTGAGATAAGGCTCAGCACTGCCAACAGAATAACCGCGCTCATACCGGCGTAACGAGACTAATCTCGCAGGTGTCGAAGTTAATCTCCCAATGCCCGTCTTGGCTGCCTTCCCAGCGGTATTTCTCCGCCATTGTGTCCCACCACTGCTGGAACTTACTGCCGGTCTCGCCCATGTCGCGCACCAGTTTCTCGTACAACTCGCTGTTGTCGGCGGTCAGTATCTTTGCCAACTCGCTCAGTCCGTTTTTGCGCTCGAAGAGTGCCTGAATGGCGTCTTTCTCTTCCGCGCTCACTTTGCCTATTATCTTTTTCATAAATATATATCCCCCCGAATCTCGAGGCTGTTTAGAGTTAATGATTAGTTAGTGATTAGTTAGTGATTAGTTAGTGATTGCTCTACCTTCTCCATGCCTTTATCGAAACTATCGACTGCGGCAGCATAGAGGCAATCGCTCTACCATTCTTCCTTTACCTCAAACGGGTCGAGGTAATCTATCTCCTTTATCGTCTGCTCAAAGGCAAAGCCTGCGTCCGTCAGCGTTTGCTGCAACTCTCGTGTAGCGTTGCGCTCAAGGTGAACCAACACGCATTGCTGGTGTGAGGGCGTATTGTTGTCCCATGTCAGGCGTTGGTTGAGCCAGATACAGCGGTGGCAATGATACGCATCACATATCCGACACAACGGCGCGTGGTCTAACTGTAGTAACTGCTTGTTCGGAATAGCCAAACCGCTCTCCAAGTCGCCTACCGACCGCGAGGTGTCTCCTGTCTTGTGGTTCAAGCGGTTGCTCACGCCCGTCTGCTCATCGTAATAGAATGCTGGGCAGAGATAGAACTTGCCATTGGGCGCCAGCGTGATGTTGCTCACACCCGCGCCGCAGTTGTGCATCTCGGTCAACTGCAAACGGTCGGTCAGGATGTTCACTTGCGGCTGCTTGCCCGCCTTGTATTGGTTAGCAAGCACTTCCGTCAAGGTCTTCAGTGCGCTCCGATAGGCGGGTATCTGCTCATCCGTAAATGCCTCCACATCCGTCAGACAGATGTTCAGCCGCTTCACGGTCGGCAGCAACGCGGCGACCTCGTACTGCTTCGCTACCAACTCCTCCACCCGCAGCCGCAGCACCACCGTGTCCTTCGCAGGCAGTTGTGCAGGCACACCTTCCACTACGGCGATGTCCTGCCCTATCTTCACATGGTCGATACTTTCTATCGCCTCCTCATACGCTGCAGGCAACGCATAGTCGGGATAGACAAACTGTATCATCAGATTATGCTTCATGCCGAATAGGATACCTTCTTTCAGCACATCCAACGGTATTAACCGCTTTTCCGTCAACGGGTTATGGGCATGGCAGTACGCCACACTCGTATCATCCAATAGGATAACAAGATATTGCAAATATGTTTTCATCGTTTAGCAGATATTATCGTTAGACATGGTGTGCTTGCTCTCAAACTCCTCTCGCTTGCCTTCTGTCTCCAACTTGCGGTAGAGTTTGTTCCAGTAGTAGTTGTTCGCCCGCACGCGCGCCTTGTGCATGAGGCATATCGCCGTGGCGCGTTGGAAGACCGTGTGGGTAGCCGCCGCATCGTAGTTCTCACCCTGACACCACGCGCACCCCTCTGCCACCTCGCACTCCACGCACTCGGGTTGCGACTGCGTGCAGCGGTCGAGCGTCAGGAACGGACGCAGACGGTTGTTGTCGATACCATCGCGGATGTTACCGATAACCCACGCCTCTTTGTCGCGCAATGAGTACTGCGCAAAGCGCGTGCAGGGGTAGAAATTGCCCGCCGCGTCTATCGCCAGCATCTTGCCTGCCCCGCACCAGTTCTGGTTCTGCAAGGTGCAGTCTAACGGCTTGCCCATGTTCTCCGAGAAGAACGAGCAGGCGTAGTCTTCATACAACCCGCGGTCGATAATCGCGTCTGCCAACTGCATCAGTTGCTCCTCGAAGCGCGCGTCATCACCCGCCTGCCACACATCCTCAAACACACAGTTGATATTCACCTGATGAATCCCCAAGTCGTACAAGTGCAGCACCGATTCGCAGATATAGGGTATGTCCGCCGACGAAATGGTTACTTTCGTACCCTCAAACGGGAATTGCTCCTGCCATAGCGGGATGTTCTTTACCACATCCTCATACGACCCTTTCTCCGAGTGTTTGTACACGCGGTTGAGGTCATGCTTCCGCCGTGTACCATCAATAGTGATACCGATACTCAGGTGCGCCTTGTTCTTCTCAATAAACCGTTGCACCTTCTCTGTGTGGTAGTTGATACCGTTGGTAGAGAAGTTGAAACGGTAGGAGTTGAACCAATGGTGATTACGGCGAAAGAGTTCGGTCTTGATATAGTCGCATATTTGGTCTATCAGGTCTATCTCTAAGAACGGTTCTCCGCCGATAAAGTCCCAAATCACGGACTCGTAGGCAAAGTTCGGGTCGTTCTCTCGGTCAAGCACATAGTCAATAGCCGCCTTTGCCACCTCCCACGACATCCGCTCCTTCTCGTTCTTCCCTACCAAATAGCAGTACTTACACGCCAACTGGCAATCCTTAGTTACAATAAAAGTGATGTGCTTGGTGATGCCATGTTTCCATGAAGTTGAGATTTGTTGTATCATATGCTATAGACATTAAAAATTCGATGTATTATCCTAATTTTTTCTATACAACTACCAGCAAACTTGGCAATTTTGTTGCGAAATGATTGATCAGGTACTTGTTGATATAATGCAAATATAATAGCGATTCTAACCTCTCCATAATTATAATGCTGCTCTTTATGCATTTGGCATGCTATTCGCAATAGACTTTCCCTACAGAAATTTGAATTTGCAGTAAAAGGGAAAATCGGTCCTATGGAGAATTCATCAACTAACCCTTGTAATGTATTGGAGAGCATTGTTTTACTATATTTACGAAATTAACATCTCCCTATTGGGGTAAGATTTTTTTACTTCTGTACACTTGGCATTCAAATAAAGTTGTCCCAGTTCCAAGACTATTTCTTCTAAGGATAGAATTCTTGTGCTTTTATCTAAATTTTCGTCCTTGTAAATACCGATTATTAGAGAAAATGTGTGCCCATCTTTGGTGTAGACAAGTTCGTAAACCTCCCTAAAACATAAGTCGTTTTTATGTTCAGAGTATGGATTTAATAGTGCATAATTTATTGCATTAGTCATAATAAATTAATTCTTTATTATTTGTAAATAGCCCCACCCACCATCCCGTAAACATCTACCTTACATTGTAGATAATACCATATAGACAATGACCATTATCCATTTTGTGAGGTCGACGTCTACCTTTAGATTAAAATTACAAGATAGTTTCATTTTAATGAATTTACTTGTGAATACTTTTATCTAAAAATTGACATATCACGTATGCCTCATCTAAAATATCGCTATTTATTTTACAAGGTGAGCGATGACCTTATTTGATTTTAAGTTGAATTTAGTAAGCTGACATCTGACCACACCCATATTTGCAGGATGCATTGCAAGTTCCTTTACAGGAGCCATAACACGAATCGTTGCAGCCACCATCACAACCATACATACAACCCCCATTGTAGCATCCGGTTGCAGCCTCGGATTTAACAAAAGGTACACTTGCCATAATAGCAGCACCAACTACAGGCAGAGCCGCTTTGGCTGCCTGCTTGAAGAACTCACGACGCGATTGGAGTTCCTCGTTCTTCTTTGACTTAGACATAAAAACACAAGTTTTTATTTACATAGGAACTCCTGCTATGCGGGTAATAAATTTAAGAAATTGGGTGCGTCCAGACTAGGGACAACAGGAGAGACATAGATATAAAAAAAGCGTGGGAGTTCTCTTGATGTCGTTCCCACTCTTGAGGCTCTCGCATTGCCTTTTCTCTAAGAACGACAACGCGAAGCCCACGCCGATATAAATAACCACAAGTACAGATATTGTGTAATATATGCACTTTCAACCACCTTATACGGGTATACTCTACCCAGGGAAAGAATACGGAAATTTACACCACGAGGACATTCATCGTTGCGTATGCTCTGAGAGAAAAACTTTGAACTTGCGAGATTCAAGAATCAGAACAGCGCTTCAACAAACGCCTTTTTCAACATGTCTGCTTGCCCACCGAGTTTATACCAACGAATATATTTAAATACTATTCAAACATTGTTTTTGTAGTGTTCAAATTTATTCGCAAATATTGATTTGTTCGCAGCGGAGCGTATAACTGCCCCACCATTCGCAGACCCCCATTGTGGGTTCGCGCTGCAAAGGTACAACTTTTTTTTCATATATGCAAGAGGAAATGCAAAAAAAACAGCCTAACGATTGTTAGACTGCTTAGGCTGAAAATAGCTATTATTCGCTATGCTCAAGGTAGTTGGATGAAGCGGTAGTTGATTTGGTCGGAGAGGGTGGCTACCATATAGAAAGCAGGGGGATAATGGTCTTCTATGGCATCGACAACGATAGATGTGAAGCCTGCATAGTCGGTGATTTCACGGCTATGGTCGTGTCCGCACCAATACATATCCACGCCCCCTTGCTCAAGCAGGGAGGTCAGTTCGTAGGTCTCCTCAATGGCGTAGTTGGAGGTATGCTCTTGGGAGTGGTCTCGCCTAAAGAAGTGGGTATGGGTGAAGACGATGGTATGACGGAAAGAGGAGTGTTGAGCGTTGAAGGTTGAGGGTTGGGAGTCATTCTCGGTGAGTAGTTCGCGCAGCCATTGTAGTTGGGCGGTGCCGATGGTGCCTTCGGCGGAATCGAGGCAGATGAAGCGGTCGAGGAGAGTGCTGTCGGGGAGCATGGTGTAGAACCAATAGACCGAAGTACCGAAATAACTACGCCACTCGTCCCACTGATTGAAATAGATGTCGTGGTTACCTAGGGCGATGGCGAGAGTAGGATAGGACCCCCTCCGGCTCCCCCTACAAAGGGGGAGAGGTGATAAATTACCTTCGACTATAGGGGCTAAACTTTCTCCCTCCCTTTGTAGGAGGGGGAGGGGTGGGTCCTGCAGCAGAGAGACGGCGTAGGGGATGTGGCCTTGTGCGTTGACGAGGTCGCCGAGGTGGAGCAGGAGCGGGCAGAGGGTGTCGGCGGCGGCTGCCTGCACGAAGGTGGTGAGGTTGGTGGGGATGGAGTCGATATGCGAGTCGGTGCAGACATAGACGCGATAGTCTGCCGAGGGGACTACCACTGCAGGGACTCCGACGCTATCGTTGTACGCTATTGACTGCTCGAAGCGGGTGCTGACCTTGGGGCTGGTGCCGTTGAGAAAACCCGCCAAGTCGTAGTTGGGATTGCAGGAAAGAAGGAGAAGAAATAAAATTGGAAAAATGAGAATTTGAAAATTTGAAAGTTTCATATTGGTAGGTAGTGGTTAGTGGTCGGAGTATTCGGAGTTATCAGAGTAATCTGAATATTCGGAGTTATCGGATTATTCGGAGTTTTGATAGGCAATGTTATCTCTAAAATCTATAAGCGAAGCCGGCTCGGAGGTAGGCGGAGTAGAGGGTGGCGTTGAGGTGGAAAATGCCTGTGGGTTTGATCTCGCCCTCGAGGATGGTGCGCCAGTGGGTGTCGATGTTGTAGCGTGCACCGAGGCGGAAGATAGGCTGCCATGCGCGCTCCATTTGGAAATCGTCGATGTTGGATAGCGCTACCCATATATTCCATGGGCAGTCGCTCGGGCGGCAACCTACTTTGATTTCATAAAGCATGTTGAAGGGCTCGCAGACATAAGCCGCAGCGGAGTGGTAGTCGGTATTCCAATCGTTCATCACGCGCCCGAACATACCGATACGCACGGAGATATAGTCCATGCGGTAGCCGAGGGCGACAGCGGCGCAGAAATCGTTGGCGCGGTTGCGAGCAAGGGCAGTATAGAAGAGGTCGGTCTCCAAGAAGAGGTCGCCGACGGGGAGCGGGAACTTCGGGCGGACCGTCAGCGCACCGGCATAGACATTCGCAGAGGAGAGGCGGATATTCGCCTGCATCTCGAAATGGGTATTGATGGGCATGAAGGCGCGGAGGTTGATGTTCGCGAAGTGGGCGTA
>JALFGC010000025.1 GCA_022777485.1 Bacteroidales bacterium | reverse complement strand
CACGCCCTCGTACTGCGCCTGCACACGCCCCTGCAGCACATTGATATTCTCGATGAACTGACTATATGCGGCGTTGGCGAAGTTCTCTTCCTGCGTACCAATCTTGCTGAACGCTGTTCCGATAGCCACTTGCGTGATGTTGAACGACCCTGTCAGGTGCTCTTGCAGTTGGTCGTAGGAGTAGATGATAGAGGTCGATTGCGCTTGGTAGCGCTTACCGTTCAGTTGCACTTTCAGTCCGGGCAGGGGCTCGAGGGTAACCTTCACATCGAAGTCGGAGGTGTGTGCGCGGGTGGCGGGTTGCACGACGGTGGTGTCGCCCGAGAGCCAGCCGCGGGTCTTTGCACGCTCCACAAAGTCGCTCGGGAAGAAGCCGAAGGAGAAGTCGAAGCCCGGTGCGTAGAAATCGTTCACGCGCTCGTTGCCCATGAAGTTCGCCATCGGTGCGAAGCCGGGTACGGTCATGTTATCCGTCTCGCGGTAGGTAACCTGCACGCGGCGAATCATCGTGCCCACATAAGCGAACATGTCGCCGGTAACCTGCGCAGGGGTGCGTTGGTTCGGGTCTTTGGTGGTGATGGTGAGCGTCAGTGCCTCGCAGTCCGCCTTCGGCGTAACGCTGATTTTCGTGTTTCCGGCGGGCTTGAAGGTAACGGGCACGCGTTTCCCGAGCGAGTCGGCGGCGGTAACGACCAGCGTCTCGGAGTTGAGGCGGTGGGTGATCTCCACGCTCTTGCCTTTCTTCGCACGGATGGTTTGGGTGTAGGTCTTCGGCTTGAACTTCTTGGGCGAGGTGCGGCGACTGTAGCGCTGCGTCATCTGTTTCCAGTATTTCGACTTGCCGTAGAGGGTCTCGAAGTTGATGCCGCCGTCTATCTGCCACGACCTGAGCGAAGAGATGGTGTTGCCCAGCGAGGTCTCTTGCGATGCGGACTGCGCCGTGCGCGCCCAGTTGTAGGTGCCGTTGTACGATGCGTTGGCGCTCAGTGCCTCAAGGTACGGGATACGGTTGAACGGCACATTCCACGACATGGTGAACACCTGCTGATAGGTATAGGGCGTACCCCACTTGCCTAATGAGCGTTGGATAGTGTCTTTCCATGCCTCGTAATAGTCGTTGGTGAAGGCGTAGTCGCGCAGGATCTCCGGCGCGTAGTAGCCCTCGTCGATGGTCGCGTTGTAGGCGGACTGGAAGGAGAACTTCATGTTCTTCGTCAGGTCGTACTTGAAATCGAAATTCCTATCCCATGTGAAGTCCTTGGAGAAGGTCAAGTCCATGTCTGCGCCGGCGGTTGCCGTCAGGTCGCGCATCTTCATGTGGCTGAAGGTGCGGTGCATATTCGTGTTGAATGCCCACGACTGAGGTAGGTAGTAGAAATTCATCTCTTTGAGGAACTTCACTTTCTGCACTTTCTTCGCGTTCTTAAAGGGCTCCCACGGCTGCGGGTTGAAGTTGTAGGCGTAGTTGAACGAACCTTTGTGGTCGGTGGTGATATTGTTCTCCATTTCGGGCGTGCGCTCCTCCTGCTTGTTGTACGATGCGGAGATTGAGAAGTTGGCAGGGTCGTAGAACATATCGCGCTTCTTCGATTTGATGTTCACCTTCATGTTCGTTACCGAGAACGAGGTACTCTCTTGCACGGTGTTCGACATGCGCTTTACTGAGTCGCGCTCCTCCTTGGTCTCGTAGGAGTCGAGCGTCTCTTGCAGTTTGATATCCGTGTCCAGCGGGTCATAATCGGGCGAGAGCGTCTCGTTGCTGTACGACACGTAGAGCGGCATCTGTATCTTGGCTTGCTCGGGGAAGAGGCGTCCTGCCTCAAGGGCGGCAGATACCGACAGTTGATAGACATTATCCATGTTGCGGTCGAGCACGTTGCTCTCAATGGAGCCGTAGCCGGCAGTCTCCAGTCGTCCTGCTATGTTCACCTGCGCGATGTCGCTCACCGACAGCGAGGCGTTCGCCATGGCTGCCACGCCGCCCTGCTCGTTGAACTCGCTCAGGCGCAACTCGTTCACCCATACCTCGCCCGTTGCCTCGTGCGAACCCGTGTTGCGGATACCTATCAATATACACTCCACGTCCTCCAGCGTGGGGTTACCCAGCACGGTGATTTTGTTCTGCGGCTTGCCGTTCTCGTCGTCATACACCACGTAGGGGATGGTTGTCGCTACATCTGTGTTTCCTGCGCGACGCGCTTTGTTGCGCGCCGTCTTGGCGTTGGTGAACACGGTGAAGGGGAAGTCGAACATGTTCGCATCAGGCCACACCTTGCTGCGGTCTGCCGCGTTCTCGTCGTTGCTGTACAGCCCCGGAGGAGTTAAGGAGAGCGGTATCTCGTACTCGTAGTAGTTGTTCTTTAGGTCGGTACCTATTCGGATGAAGCACGACAGGTCGCCGTCTTTCAACTCGGGGTCAAGTGCCGCTATCTGCTCCGCATGGACAAACATCTGCAGTTTTTTGTAGTTGCGCATGTCGTAGCCGGTGTTCTTATATACGGCGCGTGCGTCTTTCGGGCTGAGGTTCTGCACGCGCAGCACCATCGCCTGCTCGTTCTGTGCGATGAGTTGGGCTTGCCCGGGGTCGGTCTGGCGGCTCACGCCCGGCGGCAACACGTAGTTCACCGGCGTGCGGCTGGAGTTTTCCTCAATGTTTATCGCCTGCACATCCAATTGTGCATCGGTATTCACCACTGCCCCCAGCGGGTAGAGGTCTTTGTTGTAGTTGCGCCACTCGCCGCGCACCAAGTCCAGCGTCGCCAAACGAAGGTGGGTCTCGTGGCTGAAGCCGGTCAAGTACAAGCGCATGAAGCGGATGGACTTGAAGTTGCGTATCGAGCCCACCGTCTGCACGGTAGCACTGTCGCCGCGAAGTGGTATCTTAAACTGATACCATGTTACCTCCTGCGTCTCGCCGTTGCGCAGCGTTACTTTCGCCACTTTCTTCTCGGTGATGTGCTGACGTCCTACCTCCATCATGTCGGGGCGCAGGATGACCTTGTATTGGAAGTACTTCTCGTACTCGTTCAGCGTGTTGTCCTTGTTGATATCCTCTATGTCGGGCGACAGCGTGGACGCCGTGCCGTAGGTCTCCTTCTGGTCCTCCGTGGCGGGCGAGTTGCCTTCGGTGCCGTTGTAGTGCTTGTAGCGGGCGAGCACGGGCATCTCCTGCTCATCGAAGTCGGTGCCGCGATAGTAGTGGAAGTTATCGCCCGCGGGGTCGTTCAGTGGCGAGAACGGGTCTGCCATCCACTCTGCCAGCACGGCTTGGCTCACCGTGTTGCGCAAGGCATCCACATAGTCTTGATACGGACGCTTGCCGTTGTAGGTGAAGCGGAACTCGTCCTCGGTGCTCAGTCCGTTCAGACCCACGTCCTGCTTCTTGCGTGCCCCCGTCTCGTTGGAGAAAGCGGTTACTGTAGAGGTGGTCTTCGGCACACGCCCCCACATCGTGGAGTCTGTGCGACCCACATCTTCGTTGGAGATAGGCAACCCGTGCTCAAACGATTTCTTGCCGTCGCGCAGGATGTCCTCCGAGATATCGCCGAGGTTGATGTACATCTCGCCCTCGTAGCCGTCGGGGTTGGTCAGCGCGGGGTCCATCATCCAGAACTCGATATACTCGATGTTGGCTTTCTCGAAGTCGGTGTTGTCCAATTTGCGCATCATACCGCCCCAGCGTTGCTTAGGGTTGGTCAGTTTGCCGTCTGCGCCTATCTCGCTCGCCACGATGTTGTACGGACCGCGCTCCTCGGGGTAGTAACTCAGGTTCAGCACGCTCAACTTCGGGTCCTCGTTCGCCACTTGCTCCTTGCTCGGATATATCTCCCTCTCGAAGATGATACGCGTCCTATGGTCGGACATCACCTGCACATCGTTCTTGATATGCGCGGGGGTGTTCGTCTGCGGATAACCAAAGATGGGGTCCACCGTGTACCACGCCAGCAACGCACGGTTCTTGCCGTACTCCGCGTTGTTTGACAGTTTCGACTCCTCGAACACCGCGGGGGTGGAGGCCAAGAACCAATACGACGGATAATGCACATCAATGTTCGTCGTAGTAGCCTCAAAATCATCGATATACGCAGTTCCCACCGAGCCTACATCTTTTGTATGCCCGGGTATCAGGTGTGCAAACTCTGCGTTGATTTGGAAGGAAGACGGGGCGGTCGCGCTTATCCAAGGAATCTTGTCAATGGCGTTCGTCAGCCATTGCATATCGGTCTTCCAACTGCCGTTCACACCCCAGATGGTGTTCGCCAACGGCTCGCTGCCGGTGTTCACTTTTGTGGTCAGCGGACGCTCCCGCAGGTGCATAATCGTTCCGCCTATCACCAACTCAGGCGTGAACTCATATTCCAGATGCGCCCCGAAGAGCGACTTCCGTTGCAGCGAGAAGGTCGATTGGTTCTCCAACTTCACATCCACGTTCGTCCCCGACTCCAAGATAGACTGATTGAGGATGGTTACCGTTCCCATCATGTAGTCCACCGTGTAGTCCACATTCTCTATCAGCGTCGCGCCGCCGGCGGTTACCGTTACGCTCCCTCGCGGGATGTTCATCGCATTGAGCCGTATCTCGCTCCCGCTGGTGCCTTTGTATTTTCCCGTCAGGTAGAACTTGTTCTTCTCCGTCATCTCTTGCGCCACCACCAGCGTGGAATCGTACAACTCTTGAAAGATATATTTCTCTGCTATCGCGGGGTCGCCTATCGCCTGCTTGAGGTGGCTGCCGAAGGGCTCCAACACAGGGAAGATAACGCGCCCGTTGCTCGCATACACCGTCAGTCCCTCCACAAAGTCGAACTTCCCGTCGGGGTAGGGGTTGTTCTTGCTATCCAAGCGGTCGAGATTCATCACGCGCAGCAACTGCTTGCCTTTTATCGCGCCCTCCGTCAGGTACTGCATCTCCGTCCCCACTGAGTCGTTGCGGTATTGGATATAGAGTTCGAACTTCTCTTGCGAAATGCTGCTCGCGCCCAGCGAGTAGATATTCTTCATCATCAGGTCCCACGTGCCCGCACCCTTCTTGATAGGCGCATTGTTGCTGCTCTTTAACAGTTTCAGTATCAGTGTGTTAGGTGCCCGCATTTCCTCGCTGCCGTCGGTGGAGAACTCACCCACCTGATACACTTGCCCGCCGTAGGTGTACTCGTATGCCACCGCTAGCACCTCGTCTTGGTTCAGCGCCTGCTTCAGCGAGATAAGGCCCAATGCACTGTTCAGCGTGTACTCGCTGCTCGACAACAACCGCGCGGACTCCACTTTCTCGTAGTCCTCGCCGCCGTCCATCCCTTTGTACCCTTGCAGCACGCTGCTCGTCTGCTGAATATCGCGAATACCCGCCAGCCCGCGCACCTCGTTGTACAAGCCGTTGGTCTTGTTGTCCGGCACCTGCTGCGTTGTGCCCGACCAACCGCTGTTCAGCGTATGCACGGCAGGCTCGCCTAAGTCGCTGAATGCCACGATGTTACGCGCCTCGTCGTAGTTACCTTTCTTGTTCGTTACCCATACCTCTATCTTGTTGATCGTTACCCCGCTCGCGATGTATGGCACCGACACCATCGCCTGCTCGTATTGGTCGCGGAAGAAATAACCGAGGAAGAAATGTCGGTTCTCATCGTAACTATCGCCTGACACCTCGAAGTTGGTCATCTGCGCGCCGCCTTTGCTGCTCACCGACTGACTCTCCGAGTTCTGCTGACTTATCAACGCCTGCACTTTCAGTTTCCCGAACTGCAAATTGGTCTTCACGCCGAACAACGCCTGACTGCCTCGAATAAGGCTCGAGTTCAAGTCCATCGTTACGTTACCTGCCTCAATACTTTGGATAATGTCATCCTCTTTGCCCTTGTACGCCAGTTTCAGGTTCTGTTGGTCAAACGAGAACGATGCCTCCGTGTTGTACGACAGGTTGAAATTCAACTTATCGCCTACCTTACCGTTCACGCTCACCTGTATCTTCTCGTCGAAATCGAAGATGTTGTTATTACGAGCACGCTCCGTAAGGCTCGGATTTTCAATGTATTGGTGCTTAAATCCGAAGAGCAATTCCGCCGACCCTTGCATCTTCAGCTGCACCCCGCCCGGTCCGAACACCTTGTCTGCTGGACCGATGTTGAACTTCATGTCCGTGATGTCGAACTTCTTCTCGTTGTTGTGCTCCACCTCGCCTATCTTCTGCTGCCAGTATTGGTGCATCGCCTGCTGTTCGCTGTACGACGCATACTCCTGCGGCGTCATCAGGTACGGCGTCGCGATATCCACATCGCCTATCTTCGTGTGAATCACATAGTACCCCGTGTTCGGCTGATACTCCACCTCCGTCTGCACATTCGCGGGGTCGCGCAGGTCCAGACTGCTCTGCGGCAACGACAGCGTCTCATAATCCTCTGCCCCCAACTGCTTCACCTGCGTAGGTGCCCAATACGCCGAATCGTTCGGGTTAAACACCAGCGAGTCTTTTTCCATGGAGGTGCGGTCTCCAGGCCGCACCGCTGAAGAAGATGCCTGCGGGCGGGGCTCAGTTTCTCCCCTCGCCGGGCGCTCCACAAACGACGAGTCCATCGCCTGTCGCCGTGCCTCCTCTGCCATACGCCTATCATTACGCAGCGACGGCACCAGCGGAGGACGACTCTGTGCCTGCAACGCACACCAATCGCCCCCTGCTAACAAGGGAGAAAACAATAGGAATAGGAAGAATATATAGAGACTATTGCGTCTTTTCAAACGGTCTAACATGCGCATTTCCAAAAATCCTCGCAAAGGTACAACTTTTTTTTCACATATGCAAGTCTCTGCCGATAATTATTGCATTTTCCATGTTTTAACCGACTTTAGATAGCAACCTTATCGCCGTCTATCCTCCGTTTATCTTCCGCCTATCCTCCGCATACCTCCTTTCAATTCTCTGCGAGGGCGCAGCCCGAGCAAGGTTTTTTTATATCCTCGTGTTTCTCCCTCTTGCTTTTGAAGTAATGAAAAGCCAAAATAGTCCGATTATTAAGATTTCCTCTCCGCGGCTCTTTCGCGTATTTTTCGCGGGTCTCCCGCGGGTCTGTCGCGGGTCGTCCGCAGGTCTATCCTGCCCCAAAAAGGTACGATTGTTAAGATTTCCCTCCCATCCCCCATTTCCTAAAAAGTCAAAAAAATGCTGCCCGACGAGTCTTTCGTCGGGCAGCAACATACCGAAAGCAGTTCAACTGCTTACTCTACGCGTTGACCGCGCATGTTGTACACCTCTGCGCCGCGGATAATCAACACTTCGCCGTTGCGTACCACCTTGTGTGCGCGTACCTCAGTGATTACCAGCCCGTTGCCGGTCGAACTCTCCGCGATGGTAATCTTGTACGAGACGGGTGCTGCAGCGTAGTAGTTTTGGTTTCCTTCCTCATCCACACCATCCTGTTGAGCGGTGATGGTCAGTGTACCTGCTGCCACTGCGGTCAGCGTGTTGCCGTCCAGCGTAGCGACATCTGTCGGGTCGAGGTCGTAGGTTACTGCATAGCCGCTCGTCGCCCTTGCCTCCAATCGGAGGGTATCACCTACAGAGATTATCGAGGTCTTGAAGTCCCATACAATTTCCTGAGTAGCCATGCCGATATGCACATACACCTTGCAGGTGTCGCCATCGAAAGCCTCTGTATCTTCGGGTATGAACACTACCTGCATCCAGTAGTCGCCGGCTATTTGCACCGCATCCGGTTCTACCCACTCGAAGTGTCCTGCACAACTTGCCTCACCGTTCACCAGTGCTACCTCGCTCATGGCTTGCCCGTAAACAAGCGTGTCCGCTGCCTCAGGAGCAACACGAATCACAGCCTTTACCTTACCCAGCACAATGGTCTTCTCTGCCGTCGCTGCATGGTAGAGGTCGCTCTCTGCTGCCGTCGCCGTTACTACTACCGTACCACCGCCAAGGAAGTACAGTTTATTACCATCTATTACGGCAATCTCCTCATTATCCACCGAGTAGGTAACCTTGGTCTCTGCGCTTGCCGTCAGGTAAACGGTGTCTTGAACGCTCAGCCCCTCGAACACATCCTCCCAAGTAATCGTTTGCGCCATCTTGGTAACGACCACCGACACGGTTGTCTCTGCCGTAGCATACCAGTTGGTGTTCTCAGGAGTGAACAGCACAGGAACCTCATGCGTACCGGGCAGATAATCAGCGTCGTCCGCAATGTTCCATGTGAACACGCCCGCTACGCTTGCTTCGCCACCTACCAGCATGTCGTCCGTCAGTGCCTTGCCGTAGCCAATGCTGTCCACATTCATGGTCGGCGCTACGGTAATTGTCGGTGTTGCCAAGGCAATGGTAATGGTCTTGCTCAGCGTTGCCTCCTCGTACTTGTCGTCTTGTGTAGCAGTGGCGGTGATAGTTACCTCGCCTGCTTTCACAATCACTAACTTATTCGCTGCATCTACATACGCAACCGTCTCGTCTGAACTGCTGAACGACACAGCCGTCTGTGCGCTCGCTGCTAGCGTAACCTCGTCCGTCGTCAGAATACTATCCGGTGCATTGTCCCACACTATCGTCTGCGTGTTTCGCTGCGTCTTCACCAGCACGGGGATTCGCAGCCCAAGACCCGTCAGCGGCTCGCTAATCACCAGCGTGTCGTGTATCTCGCCCACTGCCGTCGGATAAGCGGTGAAGTGGATAGTTTTCTCACCGTACTCGCCGCACACATTGCCCAAACTCTCGTCCGCCAAAACAATATGGTCGGAACTGTTGGTTACCGGCACATCATCGGGTAGGTTGCTGAACTGTACGGTCGCCGTGCAGGCAATAGCGTCACCGATAATCGACTTATCAACGGTTACAGAGGGGGTCGTGGTTTCCAGATAGTGCGCCATCGTTACGGCTACATCCTTCACATGCTTGTATCCCGTAGCACCCGTCTCTGTATAGAACTTCACCTGCGTGGTATTGCGAGGCAGACTGAAAGGACCATAGGTCTGGTAGTCGCTCAAAGGCACGCTCTCGTTGAAGATGTTATGCCAACCGCCATCGTAGTAAATATCCACTTTCAGGTTTCCGCCCGAGAAACCTGCTAACTTGGTGCGGTTGGCGGTGAACACCAATTGGCTTGCAGGACCGTTGATGGTATAGGTCTCGTCGTCTATCGTGTTCAGTGTCCGCTCTGCCGCATCGTCCAGCACATAGGCATCGCACAAGGCAGAAGCCGCACGCACTTTCACGGGCATGGTTACCGACGTAGCCTCGTACCAAAGATCGCCTGCCACAGAAGCAGTTACGGTAGTCGTTCCTTCCCCTACAATGCTCAGTGTCTTCGTCAGGTTGTCCACTTTCACCACACTCTCGTCCGCACTGCTGTATTGCAACATGGCTGTGCGAATACTATTCTCTTCGTAGGTCTCTTCCCCGTCTGTGATGGTCAAAACACGCACCACAGCGGTCATCGGCACATCCGCATCCCCCACTTTCAAACGGCTCAAATTGTCCGTCCAGAGAATAGACTGGATCTTCTTCTCCGTAACCACCACGGTCTTCGTTGCGCTCACTGCGTTCCACTCTGTGTCATCGCCTGCCTGCGTAGCGGTAATCTCTGCTGTACCCGCACCCACTGCCTTGAACGCGGCTCCGCCGTTGATTATCGCCACCACATTCTCATCAGAAGAGGTATAGGTTACTGCATTGCCGCTCGTAGCCGTTGCCGCACCGCTCACTTCTTTCCCCACCGGCAGCGTTATCTGGTCGCCATTATAGTCATTTGCCCATTCCAGTTGTTGGTCTTTCTTCTCCGTAACACCGCTCAACGTAATCTTATGGCTAAACTTCCCATTGCTCAGCGTCAAGGTAGCACTATGCTCTCCCACCACATTGTGCGCATAGGTAACCGTAACCTTAGCAGTACCATAAGAGCAAGTCTGAGTATTGCTATTGAGATTTGCACTGAATTGACCGGCACCCTTGCCCGACAGGTTTACATCAAAACGCGCAATGTTCGACCACGGCAAACTAAATGTTTTAGTTTCAGTAGCGGCACCTAATTTCTGAGCCGTAGGCGTCCAATCAGTCATGGAAGACACATCCAAATAAGAGGAAGCCGTAAGTTTTACATTGCTTATATTCTTTGTTAGGGTTCCCGTACCCTGAAACTCCAACTTAGTAACAATCTTGTTATTGAAATTGTAGGTTTGGGTACTTCCGGTTCCGCCATTGATGATTACAGAATTGGTATTGTCTGCGTAGTAAGCGGTTACTTTTGCACCACCTAAGGCTGCTCCACTTGATGAATAACTAAATGAAAGTTCGCTAGCAGGAAGCGGATTGGAAATGGTGTAAGAAGCTGTTTTAGAAGAACTTTTCCAGTCCATAATCTCTTTCTTTGCTGTTTCATTCAGCAAAACATCGCATTGTGCCCAACTCAGTTGGGTAACCGTACATAGTAAGGCGGTTAATAAAGTAATAATCTTTTTCATAACTTAAAAAATATGTTATTTGGTTATTGTATTTCGTTGATATGTAAAAGCTAATTTGTAATTGTCCTGTGGCGGGGTGAATTAAACATTACACAGTAGAAATTGGAAGGTGTTGCTATTGTCGATTATTAAGATTATGCAAAGAAATAGGCATTCTATAAAGCTAAAATCGAGCACAAAATTACTACTTATCTTTTATATATGCAAATTTCACCTTCCTTTTCCAAACGGAGTGTAATCTAATCGTAAAGAAAGTACAAAAAAGCCCGCCCGACGCTGTGCGTCAAGCGGACTCTTTTGTTGATGAAAGATAAAGGACGAAGAATAAAAGACTTTTTACATTTGTCTATGAGTTTTTCAGAGTCGAAACGATAGAGTCTTTACTCCTGTGTCCTTTTTCTTTTATCCTTGCACATTACTTCTTGTCAGCCTCCATTTGTGCTTTGAGGTTAGCCAGCACGCCGAGGTCGCCGAGAGTGGTCTTCTCTACCTTGGGCAACTCTACTGCGGGCTCTTTCTTTGCTTTTGCCTCTTTAGCGGGAGCCTCTTTGCGCTCTTCCCAAGTGCGGAGGTGCGACAAGCCGATGCGTTTCGCATCGCGGTTGAACTCAATCACGCGGAACGGCAGTACATCGCCTACTGCTACGCTGCTCTTGTCCTCTTTTGCGAGGTGGCGAGTGGTGCAGAAGCCCTCTACGCCCTCTTCCAGCGATACAACAGCGCCCTTGTCAGTCAGCTCAACAACCTTGCCTTCTACTACGGTGTCGATACCGAACTTAGCCTCCAGCTCCTCCCAAGGATTCTCCTCGAGTTGCTTGTGGCCGAGGCTCAAGCGGCGGTTCTCTTTGTCGATTTCGAGTACAACCACCTCAATCTGTGCGCCAATCTGGGTGAACTCGTTGGGGTGTTTGATTTTCTTCGTCCAGCTCAAGTCGCTGATGTGAATCAGACCATCTACGCCCTCTTCAATCTCAACGAACACACCGAAGTTGGTGAAGTTGCGAACCTTAGCGAAGTGGCGAGTGCCGACAGCGTACTTGTTGTCGATGTTCTCCCACGGGTCTGCCTTGAGTTGCTTGATGCCCAGCGACATCTTGCGCTCTGCGCGGTCAAGGGTAAGGATAACAGCGTCAATCTCATCGCCCACTTTCAGGAAGTCGTTAGCAGAACGCAGGTGTTGGCTCCAAGACATCTCGCTCACGTGTACCAGACCTTCTACGCCCGGAGCAACCTCCACGAATGCACCGTAGTCTGCCATAACCACTACCTTGCCGTGCACTTTGTCGCCCACCTTCAAGTTAGCGTCCAGTGCATCCCATGGGTGCGGAGTCAGTTGCTTCAAGCCGAGAGCAATACGCTTCTTCTCCTCGTCGAAGTCAAGGATAACAACATTGATTTTCTGGTCAAGCGCAACCACCTCTTTCGGGTCGGATACGCGTCCCCAGCTCAGATCGGTGATGTGAATCAAACCATCTACACCGCCCAAGTCGATGAATACACCGTAGGTCGTAATGTTCTTGACAGTACCTTCCAGCACTTGACCTTTCTCGAGTCGGCTGATAATCTCTTTGCGCTGTGCCTCGAGTTCTGCCTCGATAAGCGCTTTGTGGGAAACGACAACATTGCGGAAGTCGGGGTTCAACTTCACAATCTTGAACTCCATCGTCTTGCCTACGAACATATCGTAGTCGCGAACGGGCTTCACATCGATTTGGCTGCCGGGCAAGAATGCCTCCATGCCGAATACATCCACAATCATACCGCCTTTCGAGCGCCACTTGATGTAGCCGGTTACGATCTCGTTGTTGTTGAATGCTTCGTTCACGCGCTCCCAACTGCGAGCAGTGCGAGCCTCTTTGTGCGAAAGTACCAACTGACCTTTCTTGTCTTCTTGGCTCTGAATGAACACTTCCACTTTGTCGCCTACTTTCAGGTCAGGGTTGTAGCGGAATTCGGCTGCGGGCACAATACCATCGCTCTTGTAGCCTACATTCACTACTACTTCGCGTTTGTTAATCGCCATTACTGTACCTTCCACTACCTCATTGTCCTTGATGGTGTTGAGGGTGTTGTCGTACTTTTGGGTTTCTACTTCGTTTTTGCTGCCTTGTTGTTCTGCTTCATAGGCATCCCAGTCGAAGTTCTGGAGAGAAAGATTTTCTGCCATAATGGTAGAGTAAGTCTTAATTATGAATTATGAACCATGAATTATGAGGCATTGAAACTGATTTATCAGAACAGGTGCCCTCTTAATCCTTAATTCTTAATTAGTTTTTTAAGGGGGTTAAACAATATAGTTATTCGCTTTTCTCGAAAAAGCGTGCAAAGTTACAACTTTTTTCTGAAACAACCAAATTTCTGGGGCATTTTTCCCAAATTTTGCTCATCCTATCCCCCCAAAACCTCTGTTAGTCTCAAAAAATCCCTCCAAATCTTTACGAGAGACCTGCGGAACACTTACGATACATGAACTACCCTCTTACCAATCAATACCTCCTGTCCCCAAATATCGTTGACCCAATCCGCACCATGTTGGCGCCGCAGGCGATGGCGATCTCGTAATCCTCCGACATGCCCATGCTCAGCGTGTCCCAGTCTGCGCCTCCGTTATGCCCCTTGAATATCTCCGCCAACTGCCGGAAGCACCGCCGTATCTCCGCTTCGTCGTCCGTATTGGTTGCCATACCCATGATACCGCGAAAGCGCACATGCGGGTATTGCTTGCGCAAATCCGTCTGCAGCAGGGGCGCAATCTCCGAGGGCAGGAATCCGCTCTTGCTCTCCTCTTGCGCTACATGCACCTCCAGCAGCACATCCACCATCTTATCAATCCGCGCACACTCTTTCTCTATCGTCTCCAAGAGCCGCACGCTGTCCACGCTCTGTATCAGGTGCACAAAAGGCACGATAGCGCGCACTTTGTTGGTCTGCAGGTGTCCGATGAAATGCCATCGGATGTCCTTCGGAAGGGCGGCCTGCTTCAACAGTAATTCCTGCACGCGGCTCTCTGCAAAGTCGCGTTCTCCCGCTTGGTATGCCTCTTGTATCGCCTCCACAGGGTGATACTTCGACACGCATACCAGCCGCACTACGGGTGCCAATCCCGCCCGTATAGCACCAATCCGCTCTCGAATCATAAGTAGGATGAAAGATAAAGGATAAAAGATGAAAGACGAAATAGTTCTGTTGATGAAGGATTCAGGACACAGAATTAAAGACTTTCTTTGGATGAAGGATTCAGGATATAGGATGAAAGACTAAATAGTTTTGACTATGAAATTCAGAGACGAGGGTAATAAGTCTTTTATCCTTTATCCTGCATTCTTTATCATTAACCATTCACAGCCCGAATCACCTCCACTATCGGCGACTTAGTGATAGACACCACTTCGCAGTCAAGCGACTCAAGGTACTTCTGCAGGTTGTTCAGTGCCGACTTCACATCGTTGCCGTGCACTAAGATAGACACGGCTTTGCGTTTCTCTTTGCCGTCGTCCTCCACGGTAATCATCTCCACGCGGGCTTTGTACCACATATCCGCATCGGCAGCCTCTACCATGTCGTACAGTTGCACTTTCTTACAACTCGGCACCTCGCAGTCGCCGAAGATAAGCGGTTTTATCTCCTCCATCAGGCGTTGCTCCACGTCCGCAGGCGTAAAGCCCTCCACCAGATAGGTCTCTTTCACATTACTCGGATTATCCTCGCCGGTCTGGCGTTGGTAATTCACTTTAATCTCGTAAAATAGCATATTCTTGTTTGTTATGATTAGTCTTTCTTTGGATAAAGGATGCAGGACACAGGATTAAAGACTAAATAGTTTCGACTCTGAAATCTATAGACAAAGGTAATATGTCTTTCATCCTTCATCCTTTATCCTTCCTCCTACAGCTCCACCAGCCCCACCACTTCCGTGGCATTCAGCCGTCCTTTCGGCATTTGCCTCAGGCTTGGCGACCACAGCAGCAGCGGCACCTCGGGGCAGGCGTCGATGATATAGTCTGTAGCCGTCTGCTCATCGCTCATCAGTTGCCACCCGGGTTGCAGCGTGAAGAACACATCCCCCACCACGCGTTTGTTCAGCGAGGGCGCATACTGCGGGTGCAGCAACGCCTCCTGCTGCGGGAATGCCACCTGCACGCCCTCAAAGTCCATTAGGAAGTTCGCTACTTGCTTTTGTATGGTCTCCAGCGACAGTCGTTTCTGCTCTATCAGCGTGCGGTTCAGGTAGATGCTGTGTCCGCAACTGCCGTCCACCCACCGCTCGTGCCCGTACAGTGCCATCAGGTAGGTCGAGGTCAGGGCGGCGGCTTTATCCACGTTAAACTGCTGCACAGGTAGGTTCGCCTTCGCCATCGTCTCCTTGTCCGTCCCTAATACAGGGCGACCTACCAGCAGTATCTCGTAGTTCGTATGCCCGATGCGCTTGTCCAACTGCTCCATCAGGTAGCCTAAGTCTTGGTTCAGCCACAGGTACATATCCTCCTGCTCGGCGCTCCGTATATGGTCGCAGGTGGCTTTCGGCGTGCGGGTGGTCAGTTCCAGCAGCAGCAAGTCGGGCGTGTTATCCATGCCCATCTTCTCCGACTGCTGCAGTGCCAGCCCTAATTCTATCACCAGCGTGTTCGCCGCAGGACATTGCCGTAGCACACTGCTTGACAAGTACGAAAACCCTTTCTTCCTCTCCGTCTCGGTCGGGCGCATGTACATCGCCGTCTCCATCCGCGGTGTCCATTGGCGCGCTGCCAACTCTGCGAAACGCCCGTTCATGTTCTGCGCGTCCGCCGCCGAGGGCAGTCCCTCGGGGTAGAACGAGGTGGTTACCCATCGCTGTTGCTCGGGGTCTATCCAGCAGCAGGCGTTGGCGGCATGCCCCGCCAGCAGAACGGTCGTCTCGGGCTGAATGCCCACGGCGTAAATTCGTGCGTCCTCCCCGTGTGCCAGCCGCAGGCGGTCAGTCAGGGTGGGGGAGAGCAGTGCCCGCGGAGACAGGTGCAATGCGGTGCCTATCCCTTCGGCCTGATGGTCTTCCAGAAGCCCGTGCAACTGTCGGTCGGCGCGCGAGAAATACCTATCCATGGCATACCCGTGCTCCGAGGGCGTGGTGCCCGTCAGGAGCGTCGCCGTCGTCTCGTTGCCGCCATAGACGAGATGCGGAAAACCCACACTCGTCTGATAAGCCTCCTCTGCCAGCACGCGCATACCGCCTTTGCTCCAATAGGAGCGCAGCAGCCGCAGGTCATCCGTGCTCATGCCGTCCACCACCGCCACCACGGTCAATCGCGGAGCAGAAACAACGGGAAGAGCACAAAGGAGAAAAAGAACTATCGGAAGAAATAAATTAGTCTTGCGCATAGGTGAATAAAGGGTAATAAGAGCAACCGCCAGTTGAATCCCTCCAACGGATGAACCGAGAAGAAGGTCAGGAATACGGATATGGCGATTAGTATCAAGTATATGATTATCAATAGTATATCAGCCCAAATGCTCATCTTTCCGCGCCGCCTGTCCCAAAGGCTCAGCCCCACCAGCAGCAGGGCAAACAGGGCTATTCCCAATCGGCAGTCAGCGTACCACGGTGTCTTCGTTTCCTCAAACGGCGCCACCTCTTGTGCTGCCACCAGCGGTGTCCCGTCTGCCAGCCGCGCCTCTGCCATATACCACATCAACTCCTCCGGCAGAAACAGCCGCTCCTCGTTGCTCATCGGCTCATCAGCCTCTTTCCCGAATATCATGTTGATACCGAAGTCCACCCAGTTGTGTCTGCCCGTATAGCGACTGATAGCCTCGCGGAAAGGCGTGCCTTCGTACCCCTTGTAGGTCGAGAGGATGGTGTCCCCCAGTGCCTGTTTCAGGATATGATAGGGTCGGGTGGCGCAGTTGTCGAACACAAAGTTATAGAGATAAAATCGGTTCTCCGGTAGGTAGTTGGTCAGCAGGGCGTCCATCACTTCTTGCTTCTGCACCTGCGTCAGGTTCAGCCGCTGCCAATAGGTCTTGCGCCCGATAGCGCCGTAGAACTCGCGGAAGTAGCGATACGGCTCTATGCCTAATTGGTAGTAGGTCTCGCCCCGCACGAATTTCAGGTAGAACCCCTTCTCTTGCATGGAGAAAAGCCCGTAGTTGAACACCACATCCATGTCCTGTGCCCTGTCCACCACGCGTATGCCCGTATGCCCGTATTTCGACCACACCTCCTCGCCCGCCGTGCA
>JALFGC010000094.1 GCA_022777485.1 Bacteroidales bacterium | reverse complement strand
AGACTGATATGGTCTCAGAAATGGTATCCTCTGCAAAAATCCCATGAATCTCGTCCCGACACGTCGGGATAAATAGAGCGTCAGCGAACAGGAATAGGAAAACTCCTTGCTGCGGGCTACGCCCTTGCAGAGATGAGGAAGAATTCTTAGCGGATGTTGGCAAATCAGTCGTTCAGCGAAGCGATCGGACAGCAAAACGGTCGGACAGCGCAGCGATCGGACAGTGAAACGGTCTAACAGCAGCGCAGCGGTCGAAAAATCGAAACAATTAATTTTTTACTATTATGGATATCTTTACTATTGTTCTGCTGGTTATTCTCAGCATTTTTCTGATTATCTTTTTCTACTATGTGCCGTTTATGTTGTGGATAAACGCACAAGTGAGTGGTGTTCGTATCTCGTTGGTACAATTGTTCCTTATGCGCATCCGTAAGGTGCCCCCTACGAAGATTGTGAACTGCCTCATCGAGGCGCACAAGGCGGGTTTGCAAGATGTGAAGCGTGATGGTTTGGAGGCGCACTACCTCGCCGGCGGACATATCGAGCGCGTGGTGCATGCTCTCGTCTCTGCCAACAAGGCGAGCATGGAACTTCCCTTCCAGATGGCAACTGCGATAGACTTGGCAGGTCGTGATGTGTTCGAGGCAGTACAGATGTCGGTGAACCCCAAGGTGATTGACACCCCGCCCGTAACGGCAGTGGCGAAAGACGGTATTCAGTTGATAGCAAAGGCGCGTGTTACCGTCCGCGCGAACATCCGTCAGTTGGTGGGTGGTGCCGGTGAAGACACCGTCTTGGCGCGTGTAGGCGAAGGTATCGTCAGTTCTATCGGCTCCGCAGAGAGCCACAAGCAGGTGCTTGAGAACCCCGACAGCATCTCCAAACTCGTGCTCAGCAAGGGCTTGGACGAAGGGACCGCTTTCGAAATCCTCAGTATCGACATCGCGGACATCGATGTAGGTAAGAACATCGGTGCACAACTGCAGATGGACCAAGCGCAAGCCGATAAGAACATCGCACAGGCGAAGGCAGAGGAGCGCCGCGCCATGGCTATCGCCAGCGAGCAGGAGATGAAAGCCAAAGCGCAAGAGGCGCGTGCCCGCGTGATAGAGGCAGAGGCACTCGTGCCGCAAGCCATGGCAGAGGCATTCCGCAACGGCAACCTCGGCATCATGGACTACTACCGTATGCAGAATATCCAAGCCGACACCGCTATGCGCGAGACCATCGCCAAACCCGCGGCGAAGTGAGAAATTCACAGGTCTCCGTTAATGCCCGTTAATCTTTCGTTAATTTCTCCTCTTTATGTGTGCATATACAAGATATTAATGAGTTATTAACGGGTATTAGCGGGGGATATGTGTTCTTTATCGGGCTGTGTGTCATATATAAGAAATTAACGAGTTATTAACGGTAATTAGTGGAGAATGTGTGCCCTTTAACGGGCATTAGTGGAAATCCATCATGCGCGTAGCATTGTTGCAATATCCCATTGCATGGGCAGATAAGGAGACGAATCTGCGGCAAACAGAACAACGCTTGGCTACATTGGCAGGGAACGCCGATGTAGCCTTGCTGCCTGAGATGTTCAGCACGGGCTTCTGCACCGACCGTCCCGAGTTGGCGGAGACTATCCACGGCGAGACCATGCAGCGCCTGCAACGCTGCGCGGATGCTTATCATCTGGCTATCGTCGGCTCTTTCATCTGCGAGGACGAGGGGCGGCTCTACAACCGCGCCTTCTTCCTGCGTCCGACAGAGTCGCCTATCTTCGTGGACAAACGCCACCTCTATGCCCACGGCGGTGAGGCGGAGTTCTTCACCGCAGGCGAGTTGGCGAAAGATGATAAGGTCATCACCTACCGCGGCGCACGTTTCCGACTCTTGGTATGCTACGACCTGCGATTCCCCGTATGGGCACGGAGCACACGGCGCAACGAGTACGACATTCTGCTCGTAATGGCAAACTGGCCCTCCATACGCATACAGTACTGGGATGTGTTGGTACCCGCGCGAGCCATTGAGAACCAAAGTTATATTGCCGCCGTGAACCCCGTAGGCGACGACGGGATGGGCTTGCACTACAACGGACACTCCGTCGCCTACGACACACGCCTGCAACCCATTGCCTCTTTCGCCGACGACGAAGAAGGTATCCGCATAGCCGACTTCGACATGCAGAAACTGTGGCACTTCCGCGACATCCTCCCGCTCTGGAAAGACGCAGATGAGTTTACATTTTGACTTCGCTTCGCTTCGTGTTGGTCAGTGTCTGTTATTCAGTACCTGTTATTCAGTGCCTGTTGTTCATTTCATGTTATTCATTTTATGTTGTTCAGTCCCTGTTATCACGCAGTGCCTAACATGAAATAACCAACATGCAATGTCCAACATAAAATGCCTAACACGCAGTGCCCAACATAAAATAATCAACATGCAATGACTAACATGAGATGGCACATATCCCCCCTTTCTGACGAGCAGGCTGCCGCCTGCAAGCGGCTGGCGCGTGAGTTACATATCAGCGAGGCGTCGGCGCGGCTGCTCGTGGTGCGCGGTATTCATACCAAGGAGGAGGCGAGTGCCTTCGTGCACCCTTCGCTCAAAGCCTTGCACGACCCCTTCCTCATGCGGGATATGGAGCCGGCGGTGGAGCGCCTGCTACGGGCGGTGAAGCACCACGAGCGTATCATGGTCTATGGCGACTACGATGTGGACGGCACCACCGCCGTGGCACTCATGTACACCTTCCTCCGCACGCAGACGGATAACCTCGTCTATTACATCCCCGACCGCTACAAAGAGGGCTACGGCATCTCTTTCCAAGGTATCGACACCGCCGAGGCGGAGGGTTGCTCCCTCATCGTCGCACTCGACTGCGGTATCAAAGCGGTGGACAAGGTGGACTACGCCCGCGAACGACAAATAGACTTCATCATCTGCGACCACCATACCCCGGGGGACGAACTGCCCCGCGCAGTGGCGGTGCTCAATATGAAACGCGCCGACTGTCCCTATCCCTTCAAGGAGTTGAGCGGCTGCGGCGTCGGCTTTAAGTTGGTGCAGGCGTATGCTATGCGCGCGGGAATCGCCATGGAGCAGATTTACCCGCTCCTGCCGCTGACCGCCATGGCTGTCGCCTCGGATATCGTCCCCATCACGGGCGAGAACCGACTCCTCGCTTTCTACGGTTTGCGTCAGATGAACGCCAACCCCTCCGTGGGTATCCGCGCCATCATGCAGGTGGCGGGAATAAGCGAGAAGAGTATCAACACCTCTGACCTCGTCTTCAAGATAGGTCCGCGTATCAATGCCTGCGGCAGAATCCATTCGGGCAGGGCGGCGGTAGAACTGCTGATTACCGAAGATGAGGCGTTTGCCCGTCAGCAGGCGGAAGCCGTCAATAATTATAACACCGAGCGCAAGGACTATGAATCCCGCACCGCCGAAGAAGCGCTCGAGATGCTTCACCAAGACCCTGACAACGAACAGAAGTTCACCACCGTGGTCTATTCTCCCTCTTGGCATAAGGGCGTGGTGGGCATTGTTGCCTCGCGACTGACCGATGTCTATTTCCGCCCCACCATCGTCCTCACAGCAGGCGAGAACGGTATCGTCTCAGGCTCCGCTCGCTCCGTCAGCACTTTCGATATCTACTCGGCTATCGACTCCTGCCGCGACCTGCTCACCAACTTCGGCGGGCATAAGTTCGCCGCCGGATTGAGCATGCGCGAGCAAGACCTGCCCGAGTTCAAGAGGCGCTTCGAGGAGTATGTGGCTACGCATATCACCGAGGAGCAAAGGCAACCGGTGTTGCACATAGAAGCAGAGATAGCGCTTGACGATATCACGCCGCAGTTCTTCCATATCCTCTGCCGGCTGGAGCCTTTCGGTCCCGGTAATCCCCGCCCCGTCTTCCTCACGCGCGGCTTAATCAACAACCATGGCACACGCCGTGTCGGCAAGATGGGCGAGCACCTGCGGCTCGATGTAACCGACCGCACGGCTGCCATCACAGGCATTGCCTTCGGACAGGGCGACAAGGCTCTCCATTTTCAGAACGGAGATAGCGCAGACATCTGTTACCACATCGAGCCCAACACCTACAACGGTGTTACGAACATTCAGATGGTGGTAGTGGATATGCACACTAACTAAATAACGTGAACTCGAAATAAGATACATATACATTGAAACAACGATGACTCTTTTATTTCAACAAAAATTTCCAAATATTGTTCAAATATGTTTTCTTTAACGTATAATTAACGTGTAATTAACCATTAATTCATTACCAAACTAGTCCCGACCTGTCGGGAAAACCAATTTAGTCTTTGATTGCTGAGAATAGTTTGCTTAACTTGTCCCGATTTGTCGGGATATCGAACTCACGTTAAATAATGCCCTGCTGTGGGTTGGTGTGTGCTGCCAACGAGGTATTCCAAGGGCGTTCTAAGGGTAGCGCAAGGGTATAGCAAGGGTATAGCAAGGGTAACGCATGGATGCCTACGAATCTCTGCCCGTTTGCGCTCACCACGAGAGGGTTATCTTTTTTATGAAGAAATGTGTTAATTTTTTATGAAATAATGTCCTTTTATTTGCACATATAAAAAATAAGTCGTACCTTTGCACCGTAATCCGAGAGCGAATTGTTATATACCCCTCCCCCTTGAAGATACACAACAACAAAACTAAATAAAAATTTACATCTTAATTTTATTACATTATGAAAAAATTAACTCTTTTCTTGTCTGCCATGCTATTAGCATGCGCAACGAACCTCTGGGCAGGGGATGTTACTATTAACTTTGGTAGTACAGAAGGCTACTGCAACTTCAAAACCTCTCCTACCAACTTTACTGATGCGCAAGATAATACTTGGCAGATGGCGGCAACTTTTTCATCTGAGTCCTCTTATAGTCCAAACCCCGACTATAGCCAAGTCGGTTCAGCTAAAAAGCCTGCGACCTCTATCACCATGACAGGTACTGCCACCAAGGCAATGGACATCACCAAAATCTCTGTGAAGATGGGCGGTAATAGCGGTACTGCGGGTAATGTAACTATCAAAGTAAATGGTACTGACTATGCTACGGGAAGCCTCAATGCCGCAAACGATGTAACCATCACCGGCAATACCGCAGTGTCGCTTGGCGTTGGTCAAACTATAGAAATCTCCGTAACCAACATTGCTAAAGGTGTAAAAATCTACAACATCACCTACACCGCTACTGAACAAGTAGTGGATGCGAATACCGTAGAAACTCCTACCTTTACCGTTACGGGAACGGAGTTGAGTGGCAGTTACATTGCTTCTGCCAATGTAGAAATTGCTTGTGCCACTGAGGGCGCTTCTATCTCTTATTCTACCGACAATGGCGCTACATGGAATGCGTATTCAACCGCTTTGACCATTACTGAAACTACCACGCTGCAAGCAAAAGCTACCAAGGCAGAAATGACCGAAAGCGCAGTCGCTACCAAAAACATCACGATTATTCCCTCTATCGCCAACACCCAAGCAACCGCTCTCACTACCGCAGAGGCAATTGCCTTGATTGACGCCACCTCTTCCGCGCAGTTAGCAGTCGAGAAAGTGTATGTAAAGGGTACTATCAGCAAAATTGATAGTTATAATAAGACTTACAAATCCATTACCTATTGGCTTGATAATAATACTTTCCAGGTATATTCGGGTAAAGGATTGAACAATAACGATTTTGATTCTATGAACGATATTGCCGTAGGCGGAGAAGTGATTATCTATGGCAATATCAAAAAATTCAACAGCACCTACGAGTTTGATAAGAATAACTACCTTGTTTCCTATACGGCTCCCGCTGCCCCCAAATCTGTGGCAACAATTACACTCGGCGAGTATCAATATACGCTCGCAGCAGGAGTGGATGACGAATATAAAGTAACCTACGATGGCGATGGCAAATTAAGTGTTACTTCTTCCAATGAAGCCGTAGCCGAAGCCGAAATCGTTGATGGCACAGTATTGGTATCTGCTGTAGCCCCGGGTAAAACCACCATCACCTTCTCTGCACCCGAGACAAAAAACTATTTGGCTGCAGAAAAGACCTATACATTGACCGTAACCGCCGCATGGGCAGCCGCTGCACTGCCCTTTGAGTTCAATGGAAACAAAGCCGCTATCGATACCATCGTCGGTATCAAAGGTGTTGGGTTAGGTACAGACTACGCAAGCGCGCCATACCTCAAGTTTGATGATACAAACGATTCCCTTCTCATTTGGTATAACGACAAAGCAAATACCTTAGCATATACGATTAAAGGTAACGGATTTAGTGGTGGTACCTTCGATGTGAAAGAATCAACGGATGGAGTAGCATTTACTACCGTAGTAAGCATTACAGCGCTTGAAAGTTCGGCTACCGAAAAAAAGAGCACACTGAAAGAAGCATCTCGTTTTGTCCTCTTTACCTATACGAAAAAGAGCAGTGGCAATGTAGCATTAGGTGGTATCAAGATCTCGTATGTTTCCAATCCTACCGCAATCGACAACGCAGCCGTAGAGACACCCGCTGTGAAGACCATCGAAAACGGACAACTCATCATCCTCCGCGATGGCGTGAAGTACAACGCAATGGGTGTACGCCTACAATAAGACAGACTATCTGAGGCAATTGCGTTATTGTCAACAACGATACCGCGATAGCCGACGAAAAGGATGTAAACATTGTTGAAAGTTTGTAATTTTATAGAGGCTGCCTAACAAGTCAAGTCGGGCAGTCTCTTTGCGTATAAGAAAAATGTTTTGGTATGCTTTGCCACTCCCCCGCTTCCCTCTTAGCGGGGGTGAAGCGATGTCCGGTGGACATCGAGGTTTTACCGAGAATTACAATTTGTGTAGTTCAAGTTTTGGAGATGTCAGAAAAAAGCAGTACCTTTGCAGTCGTGTAGGAATGGCCTGTGATATGTTAACGTTTTAGAGTTTATGAAAACAGGAAAAGAGCATAGTCGGCGGACGCTGACGGAGATTACGCTGCTCAGTGAGCAGGAGTTTATCCATCTGGAGGAGCGCGTGAAGGAGCGTTTTGACTATCCTTTGCACCGACATCCGGAGTTGGAGTTGAACTTCATAGAGCACTTCCAAGGACTGCGGCGGGTGGTAGGCGACTCTGTCGAGACCGTCAAGGGGGATATGGAATTGGTGCTCATAGGCTCGAACTTGGCGCACCGATGGGAGGAGGCGGAGGACTTTGTGCAGCAACCCGTACACGAGATAACGATTCAGTTCTCACCAACGATTTTCGAGGGCGCCCTCTTCCGCCATATTCATTTCGCAGGTATGCGTGCGCTCTTGGCTCATGCGGAGCAGGGGGTATGCTTCGGGGAGCAGGCGGTGGCGCATGTCTTGCCTCTCCTGCGACGGATTGCGACTATGCCGGCAGGATTCGACCGACTGCAGATGATGATGAAGATTCTGCATAGCCTCGGAAGCGAAGAGGACTACCGACTCCTATCAACAGGCTCGTTTTCCGACAGCAAAGCGCCTATAACTGACAGCGAACGCATAGAGATTGTAACAAACTACATCCGCACCCATTTCACCGAGGTCATACGCTTGGAAGACCTCGCTTCCATGGCGTATATGTCCCCCACGGCGTTCAGCAGTTTCTTCCACCTGCGCACGCACAAGCGCGTGAGCGATTTCATTATTGATGAGCGTATCGGATATGCCATCCGAGCGTTGCTGGAAGGAAGGCGCTCTGTCTCGCAGATTTGCTACGACGCAGGTTTTCAGAATGTTAGCAATTTCAATCGCCAGTTTAAGAAACGCCGCGGCTGCACGCCGCGTGCGTTCAGAGACGGATACCGAAAAGGCGAGGAATGCCCCGAGAACCTGCTCAACAGTCTGGAGGTAGATGAAGAAAAACGAGAGATAAGACCCAAGAAAGGATAACTTATATGTTTAGAGTATAAAGTTTAGGGTTTAGAGAATAACGATTTGTAAAATAGTACTATTTTTGAAAAAGATAGTATTAGACCACTTGCGAAAAAGGCAGTACTTTTGCACCCGAAATCGAATCGGATACCATGAGACTGCTTTTCGAACCATTTAACCATTTTCCTATTTCCATAACGGATGTCGCCCTCATAGGGGCTTGCGTATGATGTTCATCCCAACACATAGGGGGTGAACCTCTATGTTGTCGTATCTGCCACTAACCACTTGCCACTAACCACTAACCACTAACCACTAAACATATTTATGAAACGAATGTACTTATTCTTGCTGCTTCTGCTGACCTCGGTGGGTTGCACCATAGGTCAAGAGCAGAACGAACGCCCGAAAGAGCAGAGCGCAGTGGATTTTGCGCTCTCCATGGGCATGGGATGGAACCTCGGAAACCAGATGGACGCGCACCTCAACGGAGAGTCGAACGAGACCTGTTGGGGGAACCCCGAGGCGACGGAATACACCTTCCGCGCACTTAAGAAAGCCGGCTTTCGTACGGTCCGCATCCCCGTCACATGGATGGGGCATATAGGCGGTGCACCGGCGTACACCTTGGAGAAGAACTGGCTCGACCGCGTGGAGGAGTTGGTGCTGATGGCGAAGAAGAACGACCTCAAGGTGATTATCAATATCCACCACGATGGTTTCGGTGCTGATGACACACCGAGCAAGGGTGCCCATTGGCTGAACCTGCCTGCTGCGGTGGCGAACGAAGAGACTAATCAGCAGATTAAGCAGCAACTGACGATGGTCTGGCTGCAGATAGCACAGCGTTTCTGCAACGAGGGCGAGTACCTCATCTTCGAGACGCTGAACGAGATACAAGACGGCAAGTGGGGCGGAGGCGCTAACTTGACCGATGGCGGTGCGCAGTACAGAGTGCTGAACGAGTGGAATCAGGTGTGCGTGAACGCCATCCGCGCAGCGGGAGGAGAGAATGAGACACGATACATCGGCGTACCGGGATATGTCTGCAACCCCGATTTGACAGTGAACAACTTGGTCTTGCCCGAAGATGTGGTGGAGAATAGGCTGATGGTGGCGGTACATAGTTACGACCCATGGGACTACGCCGGCGCGGCGAAGTACCAAGAATGGGGGCATACCGGCGTGGATGTAGTCCCCGGAGCGGATGAGCAGACCTATGTCGCTATGCTGAATCGGCTATATAATATGTATGTGCGCAGGGGAATTCCCGTTTATTTCGGGGAGTTTGGCTCCGTACATCGTGCGAACAAAGACGATGAGCAGTTCCGACTCTACTATTTCCGCTATGTATGCAAAGCCATGCGCGAGCGCAAGATAGCCGCTATCTATTGGGATAACGGGCACGGAGGTGCTGGTGCAGAGAACTTCGGTATCATCAACCACGGCACAGGCAAGTTTATAAACAACGGCGAGGAAGTGGCGCGTGCGATGATTGACGCATGGGAGAACAACGACGGCATGACATTGCAACAAGTCTACAACACCGCACCAAACGCTAATCACTAACCATTTGCCACTAACCACTAAAAATAATTAACAATCAAAAACTATTTTTATCATGAAAAAGATGTTAACCATTTGCTTTGCCTTGATGGCGGCAGTAGTAATGAACGCAGAGACCACTACCACTCTTTGGACAGGGTCGGACACTGCAGCGTGGGATAATCGTATTGAAATCCCTTGTAATTGGACAACTGTTTCTGAAGGCGATGTGCTGACCTTCACCGCCGTTACGGAAGGTAATGCTGAGAAGTGGGCTTCCTTCCACTTGCTCTCTGCCGCATGGAACAAAGTGGTAACGGACTTGAAGTTCCCTTATGAGGAAGGGGCTACCAAGACCTGCACATTCACGATGACGGCAGTCGCACTTGACTCGGCGCTGAATGCAGGCGGATTGGGTGTGCAAGGATTAGGATTCACGCTGAAAAAGATTGAACTCACCACAGGAAAGACACCTGAGCCTGCTGTGGAAGACCTTGCTGACTCGGTACTCTGGACGGGTGAACAGACTATTGATGGATGGGGCACTAATTGCCTTGCGCTGAATGATTCGGCGTTTATCGCTACCTTCAAAGGTGTCTATACCTGCGCTGCCAATATGTATATCCTCGTAGAGGGCGGCACGAATCCCGACCTGCGTATCGCCGGCGGATGGGGGGAATGGAATGTTACTGCATATCCCGCTGATGGTTACAACCACATGGGTGCCAAAGATGAGGACGGCGTAGTGAAAGTAGGACTGACGATGGACTTTATCAACAAAGCCACCACCGACAACAAAGGCTTCTTCATCTGGGGGAATGGCGGATTTGTCGTGAAAGCGATAGGTACCACAAAGGCTGCTGTGATGAATGCCAAACCCACCGCACTGGAGACCGTCCGCGTGCTGAAGAACGGTGTCCGCTACAACCTCCTCGGACAAGAAGTGAACGAATACTACAAAGGCATTGTCATCCTCGATGGTAAGAAAATGCTGGTAAAATAAAAGAATAATTATGAACTCTTATTTTCGACATCTACTATGCTGTATGGCTCTGTTGCTGATTCCTTCGGCAATGGCATGGGCGCAGCATGTCGTTAGTGGTACTATAGAGGACGCTGATGGTCCGCTTATCGGCGCCAGCGTTCTCGTCAGTGGTACCACGCGCGGCACGGTTACCGACATGGATGGCAACTACAGCATTGAGGCGGAGCAAGGAGAGACCCTCGAGTTCTCCTATATGGGCTACGCCACACAGCGTATAGAGGTAACTTCCTCTACTATCAATGTAACCATGACAGAAGATACTGAGGTGCTCTCCGAAGTCGTTGTTACGGCAATGGGTATCAAGCGCGACCGCAAAGCCCTTGGTTATGAGGTCGGAGAGGTAAAAGGCGAGGAGTTCACAAAAGCCAAAGAGGTGAATGTAGCCAACAGCCTTGCCGGACGCGTAGCAGGTCTTGTTGTACAAGGCACTGCCGGTGGAGCTTCGGGCTCCACCCGCGTACAACTACGAGGTACCACGGAGATAAGCGGCAACAACCAGCCCCTCTACGTGGTGGATGGGGTGCCTTTGGATAACACCAACTTCGGCGCTGCGGGCAAGGAAGGAGGCTACGACCTTGGCGATGGTATCTCATCTATCAACCCCGATGATATTGAGTCGATGTCTGTCCTCAAAGGTCCGGCGGCTGCTGCACTCTATGGTAGCCGCGCCAGTCATGGCGTCATCCTTATCACCACCAAGAAAGCCAATACAGGCGGCGAGAAATGGTCGGTGGAGTACAATGGTACACTCACCTTCGACTCGCAACTTTCCAAGTGGGATAATGTGCAGCAGGTATATGGTATGGGCTCCGATGGAAAGTACAATGTAGATGCCGTATCCAATACCAATAAGTCTTGGGGACCTAAGTCCGACAGCGGGCTGCTGCTCACCTATTTCGACGGACAGCAGCACCCCTTCACCATCGTGCCGGACAATACGGCGAACTTCTTCCAAATGGGTCTCACCGCCAACAACACCGCTGTTGTCTCTATGCAGACAGGCAAGACCGGAATCCGCTTCACCTACTCGGATATGCGCAACAAGGATATTCTCCCCAACTCCAAGATGAGCCGCAACACGCTCAACCTCCGCGCAAACACCAGCCTCGGACCGGTGGACTTGGATTTCAATGTCAACTACACCCATGAGGATGTAACCAACCGACCCGCTTTGGGCGACGACAAAAGCAATGTGGGAAAGAACCTCATGACGCTCTCTACCACATACGACCAAGCGTGGCTACAAAACTATGCCGATGTCAATGGCGAGTACCAGAACTGGAACGGCATGGACCCCTATAATGTGAACCCCTATTGGGACATCAATAAGAACAAGAACCAGTCGTACAAAGACCTCGTCCGTATGAACGGAAAGATAGTCTACAACATCATTCCTCAACTGAAGATTCAGGCAACCGTCGGCGCAGAGATGAACCGCTTTGAGTTTTCTGACTTCAAGTACCCAACCACGCCCGGCTACGAGGCAGGACGACTGCAGAACTCCTTCTTCAACAACAAGATGTTCAACGCCGAGGTGCTCGCTATCTACCAAGACACATGGGGCGATTTCGACTTCACCGCCACGGCAGGCGCGAATGTGTACAATGTAAGCAACAAGACCACTATCAACACCGGTACCGATATGTCTATCCGCGAGGTGGTGGCGATGTCCTCCTTCGAGGAGCAGTCCGTCGAGGAAGCGTCCTACCGCAAACGCATCGTCTCCGTCTTCGGCTCGGTGAACCTCGGGTGGCGCCACATGCTCTATCTCGATGCTACGGTGCGAGGCGATAAGTCCTCCACTCTGCCTTCGGGCAATAACCTCTATGTCTATCCTTCGGTCAGCGGTTCGTGGGTGTTCTCCGAACTCATACAGCGAAATCGCAAGGTGCTGCCTTACGGTAAATTGCGCTTGAGCTGGGCAGAGGTTGGTTCCGACACCGACCCCTATCAACTCTCGCTGCGCTACGCGAAGTCGCAGTTTGGTTACCCCGGCTATACCATCGCCTCTATCTATGGCAACACCATACCTAATGCCGACCTGAAGCCTACGCGCACACGCTCTGTAGAGACAGGTTTCGAGACCAAGTGGTGCAACAACCGTATCAGCCTTGACTTCACCTTCTATCACCAGATTTCGCGCGACCAAATCATCTCAATGGCAACCTCTAATGCCAGTGGCTACGGCTATCAGATGATTAACGCGGGTGCTATCCAAAACCAAGGATTCGAAATTACCTTCGGCTCTCGCCTTGTGCAGACGAAGGACTTCAGTTGGGACTTGAATTTCAACTGGTCGAAGAACACCAACAAGGTGCTTGCGCTGGTGGACGGCACTACGGAACTGACCTTGGCAGAGGCTACATGGTGTAAGACCTATGTGGCGGCTATAGAGGGCGAAGAGTATGGCGCTATATGCGGTCCTGCGCTGGCGCGCAATGAGGATGGACGCGTGATTGTGGATAAGAACGGTATGCCTACCTATACCACGGAAGCAAAAGTGCTGGGCAATGCACAATGGGATTGGACGGGCGGTATCTGCACCACGCTGCGCTATAAGATGGTTAGCCTGACAGCATTGTTCGATGTGAAGGTAGGGGCGGACTTGTACTCTATGTCCGAGCGTGCTTCCTTCGAGTCGGGCAAAGCCATAGAGACCCTCGAAGGGCGTGCCGACTGGTATCGCAGCGAGGAAGAGCGCATGGCTGCCGGCGTAACAACAAGCAACTGGGTGGCTACGGGAGGCTATCTCGTGGATGGCGTGATAGACAACGGAGATGGCACCTATCGCGAGAACGATATCTATGTCAACCCCGAAGATTATTGGATGGAAGTGTCGCGCAACACACCCGAGCTCTTTATCTTCGACAATAGTTACATCAAGTGCCGCGAACTGACGCTGAGCCTCGACTTCCCGAAAGAGTGGCTCGACAAGAAAGGCGTGGTGAAGCATGTGTCGATGTCGTTCGTAGCGCGAAACCCCTTCATCGTGTGGAAAAACATCAAGGACATTGACCCCGATGCACAATATAATACCTCCGGCTTAGGATTGGAGTATGGTTCCCTCCCCAGCCGCCGCAGTTACGGTTTGAATTTCAATATCAAGTTTTAATAAGGATTAAAGATAAAGGATGAAGGATAAAGGATAAAAGACTGATTACCTTCGTCTGTTGAGGACAAAAGATAAAGGATGAAGGATGAAGGATAAAAGACTGATTACCTTCGTCTGTTGAGGACAAAAGATAAAGGATGAAGGATAAAAGACTGATTACCTTCGTCTGTTGAGTTTCAGAGTCAATACTATTTAGTCTTTAATCCTGTGTCCTTAATCTTTTATCAAAAATAAACTATTTAGTCTTTAATCCTGTGTCCTTAATCCTTTATCAAAAATAAACTATTTAGTCTTTAATCCTTTATTCCAAAAACGATAAGCAATGAAGAAACTATTTTTTATATCGGTTTTGGTAGCCGTCCTTGCTTCTTGCTCTGACAAGATTTACGAGGAAATCAATACCGACCCGACAAAGACAACAGAGGTGAATGCTGCTGCGCAACTGACATACGCTGAACTGCAGTTGTTCGGCGATATGAACTACGTGGATGTTCATCGTCTGTACACATACGCCTTCACCCAGCAACTGATGGGCTGCTGGAACACAACGAACTACGGCGGACAGAATCGTATGGATGACACCGAGGAACTCCGTCCGTGGAACAACCTCTATGCCGGCGCTATGCGCAATCTGACGGACGCCATTGAGCAGACCAAAGGCGACTCGACAAAAGTAAACCTGAATGCTGCACTGCGTATCATGCGGGTGTATGTAGGTTCGCTCCTGACAGATTTCTACGGCGATGTCCCCTATTCGGAGGCCGGCTATGGCTTCATCAACGGGAACACCAAGCCCAAGTACGACACCCAAGAGGAGATGTATCGATCGTTCTTCGCGGAGTTGCACGAGTGCATGGCGCAGTTCGACCTCACCCAAGAGAGGATAACCTCTGACCCCATGTTCGGCGGTGAACTGCAACTATGGCAGCAGTTGGCTAACTCGCTCTGCCTGCGCTATGCCATGCGCTTGGCAAAGGTGGACGAAGACTTCGCCAAGACGGAGTTTGCCCGGGCTTGGGCAGTGGCAACGCTGACGGAAGACGCAGTGGTGAAACACATGAATATCAGTTATAGTTTCGGGCAAGAGGCATATACCGACTTCCGCGGCAATGCGCTGTCGAAGTACTTCTACGGCAACGACCCCGTGAACAATCCCACGTATATCTGCGCTACCTTGTGGAATCAGTTGTACGAGACAGCAGACCCGCGACTGACCATGCTCTGCCGTTTCTATATCGATGATTTTATGTCGCTTACGAGCGCTGAGGGACGCTACGATGTAACCAATGAGATACTTGCCGAAGAGGCGAACTATCCGGGCACTATCGGGCGTAATATCCCGGGCAACTGGTCGTGGGATGAATGGCCTACCTATACCGACCATGCGGGCAGCGACCTCTCGAAGGCTATCCTTGCCATCAAGACCTCTCACCCCGAGTACGACCCAGCGGCGAACCCGCGGTGGACAATGCCTAAGTTGGCAACCAACTACCTGCGTTCAGATAACCCGGGCGTGGTGATGACGCGGGCAGAGATATGCTTCTTGGGGGCTGAGGCAGTAGTGAGAGGTTGGATTAGCGGCGATGCTGCTGCACTCTACAACGAGGGTATCCGCAAAGCCATCCGCTTTGAGGTGGAGCACTACGGTGCTGCAGAACCCACGGAAGATGCTATCACTGCCTACCTGAGCCAGAGCCGTATCGCCTTTGGTACCGTGCAGGAGCAGCAACTGAGCCAAATCAATACCCAAGCGTGGATACTCCACTTCCATAACCCCTGCGAGTGCTGGGCAAACCTGCGCCGCTCGGACTATCCGAAGTTGAAGACCCCGACAGAGTGGGGAGCGAAGAACCCGATGATAAACGGCGAGGCTATCCCCGTGCGCCTTAACTACCCGCAGAAAGAGCAGAGTTACAACGGCGAACACTACAACGAGGCGAAGAACCGCGTAGAAGGTGGGTATAGTTGGAATGCACCGGTATGGTGGGACAAATAAAATAATTAAAAGAACGACAAGCATGAAACCGATGAGATATATGTTGCTTGCAGCAACGACACTCGTATTGGCTCTGAGCGGTTGCCATACCGAGGAGCCGTTTGATACCCAGACGCCGGATGATTATCCGCTGATACTGAAACCTTACAACGAGTCGGGCACAGGGTCGTACACCTACGATATCGCCAATCCCGATACGCCTATGCTGGACTCGTGTGTGGTTACTCCCTCCAACTATGTTACTGTCCGCTGGTTCTTAGACGGACAGTTGGTATGCGAGGGGCTGAAGATAAACGCATGTTTCCCCGCCGGAGTTTATCAACTCAAGATTACCGCTTCTACCGAGAAGTACGAGACCTTCCGTACCGGTACCGTGACGGTGCATCCGTATGCTGCTGACCCGTATAGTGCAGTGCCGGCAGGGGGCAGGTACTTTGTCCCGGGCAATGAGACGCAGATAGAGGGGCTGAACCTTGCGGCAGTACGAAAAGTATTGCTCACGGCTGACCTCTATGCGCAAGACCTCACTGCAGCCGTCGAGGTTACGCATGCCGAAGACGGGTTGCTACGCTTTGTAGTGCCGGAGTTGGAGAACGGAGCATATTTCCTTCGCCTCATAGACGCTGAGGGTAAGGTGTATGGCTCGGAGCAAGCGCAGATAGTGCATGGCTCGGTGGCACTGAGTGGCTACCAGACCTTCATTCCGAGTACAGAGTGGACGATTAGCGGTCTGAACTTAGACAAGGTGGCATCTGTCAGCGTAGGTGAGACAACGATTACTAACCTGACGGCAACCGCCAACTCGGTAACGTTCATCGCGCCGGAGTTGGCAGAGGGAGACTATACCCTTCAGATGAAGAATTCTGATGGCACCGAGGTGATTTTCATCACCGAAGAGGGCCTGGTGAACACGGTTACCACAACCTGCCAAATTGAGAAGACACTATGGGAAGGACCCGTGAATATTGATTGGAATGCCGACCTCGTGAAGGTAACTGCCGAGGAGATGGCAGCCGTTCCCGTTGGGTCTACTATCCTTGTCTATTGGACGGAAGATCCCACCCCCGGTTACTACGCTTTCCGTATCACTACGCCGTGGTGGGGCGAAGACTATTCCCTCACGGATAACTTCGTGGTTCGACAAGACACGAAGGACATCCCTAACCCCTACACCTTTGAGTGGGATGCGCGGTGCAAAGCTTTGATAGAAGAGCGCGGTGCGATGTGTGTTGTTGGCGCAGGATTTACCATTGATAAGATTTGTTGGAAGTGAAATTGAAAATGAAATACGGCTATTTTGATGATGATGCACGCGAGTATGTGATTACATCGCCTGCTACTCCCTTTCCTTGGATAAACTATTTGGGTAATGAGGACTATTTTGGCTTGATAAGCAACACCTGCGGAGGCTATACCTTCTACAAAGATGCGAAGTTCCGCCGCATCACGCGCTATCGATACAACGGTGTGCCGATGGATGCCGGCGGGCGGTACTTCTACATCAAGGATGGCGATACGGTCTGGAACCCGGGGTGGAAGCCCTGCAAGACGACGCTTGACCGATATGAGTGCCGTCATGGCATGAACTATACCCGTATCACGGGTAGCAAGAACGGCGTGGAAGCCGAGGTGCTATTCTTTGTGCCGCGGGGTATTCATGCTGAGGTGCAGCGACTGCGTATCACCAACCGTTCGGCGGAGCGCAAGCAACTGAGCGTGTTCTCGTTCGTGGAGTGGTGTCTTTGGAATGCTGCCACGGATATGGAGAACTTCCAGCGCAACTGGAGCACGGGCGAGGTGGAGATAGATGGCTCCACCATCTACCACAAGACGGAGTACAAAGAGCGTCGCAACCACTATGCCTACTATGCCCTCACCAACCATGCCATCGATGGCTTCGACACCGACCGCGAGTCCTTCCTCGGGCTCTACAACGGCTTTGACAGCCCTCAGGCGGTAGCCGAGGGCCAGGCTCGCAGCTCGGTGGCGCACGGGTGGAGTCCCATTGCGTCCCACTTTGTGACGCTCACGCTGGAGCCCGGCGAGCAGCAAGACCTTATTTTCCTGCTCGGGTATGCGGAGAATGACCAAGATAGGAAGTTCGACAATGCCGAGTTGGTGCGTAAGCAATCGGGCGAACTCATCACCTCACAGGATTCAGATGTAACCTTGCTCAACAAAGAGAAAGCGCAGACACTCATCCAACGCTTCTCCACCGCCGAAGCCGTAGATGAGGCGTTTGGAGAACTGCGCGAGTGGTGGGATGACCTGCTCGGGAAGTTCATCGTGAAGTCCGATGAGCCGCGGCTGGATAGGATGGTGAATATCTGGAACCAATACCAGTGTATGATTACCTTCTGCTTCTCGCGTTCGGCATCTTTCTTCGAGAGCGGGGTAGGTCGTGGCATGGGCTTCCGCGACAGCAACCAAGACCTCGTCGGCTTTGTTCATCAGGTGCCGGAGCGCGCAAGGCAGCGTATCCTTGACATTGCGTCCACCCAGTTCTCCGATGGCGGTTGCTACCACCAGTATCAACCGCTCACCAAGCGCGGGAATAACGATATAGGCGGTGGGTTCAACGATGATCCTATGTGGCTTATCTTCGGTACTGTGGCGTACATCCGCGAGACGGGAGACATAGGGATATTGGACGAGATGGTGCCTTGGGACAACCAAGCGGGTACGGAAGTGCCGCTCATGGAGCATCTGCGTATTTCTTTCAACCATGTGGTGGAGCACCTCGGACCTCACGGGCTGCCGTTGATAGGTAGAGCTGATTGGAACGACTGTCTCAACCTCAACTGTTTCTCCAACGACCCCAACGAATCGTTCCAGACCACGGAGAATCGCGCCGAGGGCTCGAAAGCCGAGTCGCTGATGATTGCGGGGCAGTTCGTGATGATGGGAAAGCAGTATGTGCAACTCTGCCAAGCCATCGGCAACCACAACGAGGCAGCACGCGCAAGCAAGCATATAGAAGACATGGCTGAGGCGGTGGAGAAGTACGGATGGGATGGAGACTGGTTCTTGCGTGCCTACGACTTCTTCGGCAATAAGATTGGTTCCCACGAAAACGACGAGGGCAAAATCTTCATTGAGAGCCAAGGCTTCTGCACCATGGCGGAGATAGGCAAAGAAAAGGGGCTGGTCTGCAAAGCCCTTGACAGTTGCAAACGGCTCCTCGATACCCCGCACGGCATGGTGCTTAATCACCCTGCCTACACCACCTATCATATTGAGATGGGCGAGATATCCTCTTATCCCGCAGGATACAAGGAGAATGCCGGTATCTTCTGCCACAATAACCCGTGGGTTATCTGCGGCGAAGTACTCGCAGGAAGAGCCAACGACGCGTGGGAACACTACACGAAGATTTGCCCGGCGTGGATAGAAGACCAAGACCAGCATAAGGTGGAGCCCTATGTCTATTGCCAGATGGTGGCAGGCAAAGACGCGGCGAAGCCCGGAGAGGGTAAGAACTCGTGGCTCACGGGTACTGCCGCGTGGAACTGGCTCACTATCACGCAGTATATCCTCGGAATCCAACCCGACTTCAACGGACTGCATATCCGCCCTTGTCTGCCGGATTCCCTGCCGCAGGTGGATATAACCCGACGCTTCCGCAACGCTACCTATCATATCAATATCCGCCATGCTAATGAGGATAGGCTCATACTCGACGGACAAACTATGGAAGGCGATTTCATACCCTACACCGAAGGGACACACGAGGTAATACGAATGATAAAGAATTAATTTTTAATTTACAATTATTCTGCCGTATGGCAAATCGTAAATCGTAATTTGTAAATTGTACATATCTATGAGGACTTCTGTTGGTTTGTTGATAGCTGTGGTGTTGTTCTTTTCCTTGCCGTTGCAAGCAGGGGATAGGATTTGTGTTAACCAAGTAGGCTATACCGCTTTGGAGGAGAAGATTGCCGTGGTAGAGCAAGCGGCAATCTCCCCTTCTTATCGTATCGTTGATGAGCAGGGGCGTACCGTATGGCGGGGCAAAGCCTGCGCACATACAACCTCTCCTTTCTCGGGGAAGAAAAGGGCAACGGTGGACTTCTCCTCGCTGACCAAGCCGGGAAACTATACCCTGATAGCAGGCAAGTATCGCCAACCTATCCGTATTGCAGAGCACCCGATAGACGAGGTGTATGAGGCAGCGCTGCACGCGTTCTACCTGCAGCGTTGCCAACATCCCGACACCTGTGTGCTGATTCATCCCTCTGCCGCAGGACCGCTCCGCAAAGCAGGAGACACCATTGCTTCGCCGGGGGGATGGTACGATGCGGGAGACTACAACAAGTACATCGTCAACAGTGCTTTCTCGCACGGTATCCTCTTCGCTGCCTACGAGGCAGTGGAGAAGCAAGAGAAGGGGACTGTACGGGCAAAAAAGTTCCTCAGTGAGAACCTGCATAATCTCCGCTGGATGCTCACTATGCAAGACCCTGATGATGGTGGCGTGTACCATAAGTTGACCACTCCCCGCTTCGAGGAGCATATACAGCCCGTCGACTGTCGGCAGACACGATATGTGGTGCAGAAATCCACACAAGCAGCACTCGACTTTGCGGCAGCCATGGCGATGGCAGCGCGCGTCTATCGCCATACGCCCGACTCCGCCTGCCACGCCTTTGCCGACTCTGCGCTGCTGGCCGCTGAACAAGCCTTCGCGTGGGCTGTTCGACATCCCAACGAGTACTACGACCAGCCCGGTAACAACCTGCGCTTTGACCCCGACTGCACCACCGGTATGTATGACGACACCAATGCGCATGACGAGTTCTTATGGGCGGCAACAGAACTCTACCTCACTACCCGACAGCCTCTCTACAATGCCATTGCCCGGCAGTTCCTGCCCGATACCTTTCTTCTACCCGTGTGGGGCGATGTCGCTACCTTGGCTACCTATTCCCTCATCAACCACGCTCAACCCGTCACGCTCACCCCTCCGCTCTCCGCGCTTGTTCATTACTGCCAACAAGCCGTTCAGGGCATTGATACCACATCTTTCCATTCTCCGCACGGCAACCGTGCCTCCGACTTCTGCTGGGGCTCCAATGGGGAAAAGGGTGCAGGACAGGCTATTGCCCTCCTCTTTGGCTATGCACTCACAGGCGATGAGGCAATGCGCAAAGGGGCATGGGCGAACATGGACTACCTGCTCGGCAGAAATGCTACGGGCTACTGCTTCGTTACGGGCATGGGGCACCTATCGCCCATGAATCCACACCACCGTCTGTCCGACTCTGACGGCATAGAGAATCCGCTACCGGGGTTCCTCGTCGGTGGACCAAACATAGGCAAGCAAGACCAATCCGAGGAAGATATGCCCGCCTATCCGGAGGTGGCGGACGAGTGTTACTTGGATGTCCAGCCTTCCTATGCTACCAACGAGGTAGCCATCAACTGGAATGCCTACCTCCTTGCGCTAGCGATGTTGTTAAACGACTCTGCTTCGCGCTGAAAGACTTACATACTCATAGAGAAAATATCATGAAAAACCTGAAAGAGAAACTGGCTTATGCTTTGGGCGATGCGGCTTCCGGTGGTATCACATGGAAAATCATGTCCATCGCTTTCCCGCTCTATTTTACGAATGTTTTTGGGCTCACCTTTTCCGATGCCGCAGCGCTCATGCTTCTGGCTCGGCTCTTTGATGTCGTAACCGACCCGATAATGGGCTCGTTGGCAGACCGCACTCGGTCGCGCTGGGGCACCTACCGTCCGTGGCTTATCTTTGGCGCTATCCCCTTTGGGCTGATCTTCGCCTTGCTCTTCTTCACGCCATCGTTCGCCGACTACACCATGAAGCGCGCGTATGCCTACTGCCTATACCTGCTCATGATGTTGGCATACACGGCGGTGAATGTGCCTTATGGCTCGTTGTTAGGAGTGATGACCGATGATGACAATGAGAAGAACCAGTTCTCTTCTTTCCGCATGGTCGGTGCTTACGCCATGGGATTCATCACGCTCCTTGCCTTCCCCTATCTGCAGCAGTGGGTAGGCGGCGATGAACGGCAGCAGTATGCCATTCTTGGAGCAGGTTTCGGGCTCCTTGCCGCGCTGATGACGCTCGCGTGCGGACTGCTCACCAAAGAGCGAATAAAACCCGTGCGTGCCGAGAAGTTCTCCTTCAGACAGTATGCAGACCTCTTCCGCAATAAACCGTGGATATACATGACCTTGATGGCAGTCTGTACGAATTTCTTCAACGGCTTCCGCTATGCGGTGGCGGGGTATATGTTCACCTACTGCTTGGGCGGGGACATCACTGTCGGCAGGCTTATCATCAACTACACCGTCTTCATGGCGTTTGGCGAGGTTACCTGTATGGCGTTCGGTGCTTTGTCGCCGGCGTTCACCCGATGGATGGGCAGCAAGCGCAAAGCGTTCATCGTATCGGCAGTGGTGTGTGCCATCAGTTCCGTAGCGTATTTCTTCATACCGATGAGTGCGGACTTTATCCTGCTCATGATAGCCGTGGTGGTTATCACCTCAATGGGCGCAGGGCTCTATTCGCCGCTGCTGTGGTCGATGTACGCCGATGTGGCGGACTATGCCACACAGAAAAACGGCACTTCCTCTACGGGGCTTATCTTCTCATCCGGCACCATGGCGCAGAAACTCGGAGGGGCAATCTCCGGCTCGCTCATCGCTATGCTCTTGGGTATAGCGGGGCTCGTCTCTTCTACCAACGAACTGACCGGCGAGACCATTGTCCTGATTACCAATGAGGACGCCGTTCGCCAAATGGTGTGGGCGCTCTTCTCCCTCTTCCCGGCAGCGATTGCACTTATCATGGCACTGTTGGCTTACTTCTACCCCATACGCAAATAAGAATTAGAAAAACGTTTGAAGAAAACGGAAGTGCTGTACACAACTACTATATGAGGCTGCCTAACTTGACTTGTTAGACAGCCTCTTGTTTTTGCTCCCCCTTTCGCTTCCATTCATCGCTGTTCATTATCCATTAATGTATCATCAGATTCTCCATCAAAGATCATTAAAGAACCATTAAACGATGCATTGTTCTCCATCAAAGACCATTAATGAACCGTTAAAAAATGCCTTTTAATGAACCTTTAATGGTCTTTAACGGAGGCATAAAGAGAGGATTAGCGGAGGCATAACAGATCGGCGATTAAAGGCGCCTACTCGGCGCCTCTTTCGGCGTTTCCAAAAAAAATGCACAGCACTTGCATTTTCTTTGTAATGTGCTGAATGTCAGTATTTGACAGATTGCGAAAAATGGCAAAAACCCCTCCTAAATCGCACAATGCCGTCTTATTTTGCACCAAACGCCGAAAATACGGCATCCCTTTATTATATGAATGCGTTTTGCGGAGAGGCAGCGAGTAGAAACATCCATGCTATCCGGCGAAATGAGGTACAAAATCGTCCGTTTTATATCCGATGAGGCATGGATACTTGCACATATGAGAAAAAACTTGTATCTTTGCAAGTCAAAGAAACGGAGATAATCCCATAAACACTATTTATACTATGAAACACACGACGAACTCTTTGCGCGGGAATGCCGCATTGTGGTGTATCCTTGCGTACTTTCTCCTCTTGCTGCCTGCATCGGCAGGGGCTGTGGAGCGCAATTACCTCACGAGTCAGTTTACAGAAGCAGAGGTGTCTGCCGCGCTGGTGCGCGGTCAGGCATGGGTGCCATTTCCCGCCTATGGAGACAGAGCGGGGTGGGATAGTTTGGTTGGTACCCGCCGTGAGACCCTCATCAAGCGCGGCGAGAAGCGCTTGGACTACCAATGGCAGATGAATGTGGCGACGGACTACTTGGCTTATGAGCGCACCGGCGAGCGCCAAATCATGGAGAGCAAGCAGAAAGCGAATAACCTTGCTCTGAGCGACTTGGTACTTGCGGAGTTGGCAGAAGGCAAGGGACGCTTCCTTGACCAGATTATCAACGGCGTATGGATGGAGTGTGAGCGCACGAGTTGGGTGCTCTCGGCACACCTGCATCGTCAGACCTCGGGGCGCAACTTCCCCGACCATAGCGAGCAAATCATCGACTTAGGCAGCGGCGAAGTGGCGGCGTTCTTAGCATGGACATACTATTTCTTCCGTGAGGAGTTTGATAAGGTGAACCCCGTTATTGCGGCGCGGCTGAAACAGACGCTGCACGAGCGTGTAACGGTGCCTTACCTGACGCGTGACAGAGAGTGGTGGCTGGCGTTTCATCTGCAACCCGGGCAGGTGGTGAACAACTGGAACCCGTGGTGCAACTGCAATGTGCTGCAAGTGGTGATGCTCACAGAGGACGATGAAGAGACGGTGAACCGCTGCGTATGGCGGTCTATGCAGAGCGTAGATAAGTTTATGAACTATGTGAAGGCAGACGGTGCCTGCGAGGAAGGACCCGCCTATTGGGGACATGCTGCCGGCAAACTGTTTGACTATTTGGATGTGCTTGCTACGGTGACGGACGGGAAGATAAACCTCTGGAGCAATGCGCAGGTGAAAGCCATGGGCGAGTATTTTGCGGATGCCTACATAGGCAATGGGTGGGTAGTCAATTTTGCCGATGCCACCGCACGTTTCTCCGATAATATCTCTACGCTGCTTTTCCGCTACGGGGAGGCTATCCATAGCGATAAGATGAAGTCGCTGGCGCACACTTTTGCGCAGGAGCGCAGTTGGATTATCACCAATGGCACGGATATCTACCGTTCGCTGACGGGGTTGGCTTGCGCAGACAAGGTGCTGACCTACGAGCAACCTAAGAAAGCGAAAGGAAAGACCTTGCACGAGGCATGGTATCCCGAGACACAGGTGTGTATCTTTGAGCAGGGCGATTATATCCTTGCCTCCAAGGGCGGGCATAACAACGAGAGCCACAACCACAACGATGTAGGCACCTTTATCCTTTATAAGCAAGGCGAGCCCGTGATTATCGACGCGGGCGTAGGCACCTATACCAAACTGACTTTCAGCGCGGAGCGCTATACGATATGGTCGATGCAGACGGCGTACCACAACCTGCCCGTGGTGAACGGGGTGCAACAGCACGAGGGTGCGGCATATCACGCCGGCGAAGTTACCTGCCTGCCGCGCAAGCGCACCATCACCTACGACATAGCGCCCGCTTACCCCGAGGAGGCTGGGCTGAAGACATGGGCACGCACTTATCGACTGATCGCCAAAGGGCTCACCATCACCAATACGATTGTCCCCGTTCGCCCGCTGCAAGCGGCAGAAGACCATCTGATGGTGCAGGGCGAAGTGGCGATAGACGGCACCAAAGGCGAGATACAGATAACCCATACCACGGGCACGGCGGTGGCTGTGCATTTCGACCCGCAGGTGCTGACGGCGTCTGTAGAGCGCATTGACTTGACCGACCCGCGCCTGACCAAAGTGTGGGGCGAGCGTATCCAACGAATAGTATTCACCGTAAATCATCCTGAATCATGCCAAGGTTACACCATCACTATCAACTAATCGGCAGGAAGTCGCTGCTCCTCTCGCTGGCGTTGCCTTTCTCTTCGTTCTTGCATAGTCAGACGCAAGAGGGTTCCTCTCCCAACGCAGCCCCCACAACGCTTCCCCCGCAGCGCCCCAATGTGCTGTATGTGTTCCCCGACCAGTTCCGCAACAGTGCCATGGGCTTCTGGCGCGATAGTCTCTACCGCTCCCATGTGCGCTGGCAGGGCGACCCCGTGCATACCCCGCGCCTGAATGCGTTTGCCGATGAGGCGGCGGTGTTCAGCCAAGCGCTAAGCAACTGCCCCGTATCGAGTGCCCACCGAGGGATGTTGCTCACGGGTCTCTATCCGAACAAGAGCGGCGTGTCGCTCAACTGTAACGCCACGCGACCTATCTCCGACCTGCGCGATGACCTCACCTGCCTGAGCGATATCTTCCACCAAGCGGGCTACCGGTGTGCCTATATCGGCAAACTGCATGCCCACTTCCCCACGAAGAACAACCCGCAGCGCCCGGGCACCTATGTCAACGACGACAAGCCCTGCTGGGATGCCTATACGCCCGCCGAGCGGCGACACGGCTTCGACTACTGGTATAGTTACGGCACCTTCGACGAGCACAAGAACCCGCACTACTGGGACACCAACGGCAACTACCATCAGCCCCGCGAGTACTCGCCCAAGCATGAGGCGGATAAGGCGATAGAATATCTGCAAGCCTACGCGCAGTCGGGCACGGCGGCACCGTTCTTCATGATGGTGGGTATGAACCCGCCCCACAGCCCCTACAAGAGCCTCGACGACTGTATGGAGGAGGACTACAACCTCTATAAAGACCTGCCGCGCGACTCGCTGCTGGTGCGCAAGAATATCAACCCCGACCTGAAAGACAAGGAGGCGTGCGCACCGTATTACTTTGCCAATGTAACGGGTGTTGACCGCGAGTTCGGACGCATATTGGACGCATTGGATGAGTTGGGGCTGTCGGAAAACACGATAGTGGTCTTTTCTTCCGACCATGGCGAGACCATGTGCAGCCATGTGCGCGACCCGAAGAACACGGTCTATACGGAGTCGATGAACATCCCCTTCATGGTGCGCTATCCTGCGAAGGTGGCGCATAGCGTGCAGGACGGGCTATTGTCGGCGATAGACATCATGCCGACGGTGGTCAGCATGGCAGGCTTGGGCAGCATGCTTCCCGACTCGCTCCCGGGCTACAACTGGACACCGCAACTGACTTCGAAATCATCGGATAAACAGCCGCAGGCAGTGCTATACCTGCAGAATGTGGACGGAGAGAAGGATGCCGACGGCACCGTGCGGACCTATTTCCCGCGCTGCCGTGGCGTGGTAACCGAGCGATACACCCTTTCGTTCACCATCAACAGGAAATATAAGGTGGTGGAGACGCTCTTCTTCGACAATTGTGAAGACCCCTACCAGACGAACAACCTGCCGCTCTCTTCCCGTCCCGAGGTAGTGAGCGAGTTGCTGAGAGAACTACGCCGCCTGCTCCGAGAAGCAGACGACCCATGGGTAACGCTCGACATAGAGCAGATGATTGGTCTCTGACGCAGAGACCGCCTTCGGCTGTCTTTCAGCGAAGCGGTCGGACAGTGAAACGGTCTTTCAATAGACAAAATATCCGACGATACCTGCCAAGACAATGAGCAGGATAGGATGGGAGAGAGTGGAGATGAGTTTCTTGACGCTCTCTCTCTTGATACTTTTGGTCAACTCCGGCAGGATAGTAAGTAGGAAGACCCCCGCGAAGAAAAGCCAACTCTTCCAATCGATGAACGAGTCGGGGGTGATGAGGAGCAGGGCTGCGGCGGCAATCAGTCCGATAACCGCAAAGCGGAGCATACGGAGCGTGTTCTGAAAATAGGGGTTGGTGCGAAAGCGTGTGCTGAGGAAGAAATAGAGTCGGCAGATGGAGAGCATGATGATTAGGCTCGGGAGGATGATGGCGAAGGTAGCGAGCAGGCTGCCCCAGACGCTTCCCGTAGCCGTATAGCCCACATAAGTCGCGCAGTTGATACCGATAGGTCCGGGCGTTACCTGACTGATGGCCACGATATCCATAAACTCCTGCTGCGACATCCACGCATGCGTCTCCACCTCGTGCTGGATAAGCGACAAGATAGCTAATCCGCCACCGAACCCAAAGAGCCCGATTTTGAAAAAACTGAGAAAGAGTTGAAGATAGAGCATGATAAAACTTCGTGTAACAAACTTCGTGTATTTAACTCCGCTTCGCTCCGTGTAGGTAACTTCGTGTATTTAACTCCGCTTCGCTTCGTGTAATAAACTTCGTGTATTTAACTTCGCTTCGTGTACAGCCCCATAGGGGTTTTCCTACATTTACTTTCTTACAGCCCCGCAGGGGGCTTTTTTACACGAAGTTTTTCACAGCCTCGAAGAGGCTTTCAAATAAGTATATCCTATCGTTGCCACAATGGTGATGAAGATAACCCATACGGGGCTGAGACCGGCAAGCCAGATAAGGAGTGCAGCAGCGATAGGGATGAGCGCAGTAAGCCAACTAATCTTCGCCGTGCGCGCCATCTTCAATAGTGGCGCGGCAATAAGCGCCACCACGGCAGGGCGCACCCCTTTGAACACGGCTTCCACAGCAGGCTGGTCTTTGTAGTCTTGAAACACCATTGCGATAGCCAAGATAATCAAGAAAGAAGGGATAACCGCCCCTAAGACGGCTCCCGACACCCCCCTCCATCCGCCGCAACGCCAGCCGATGAAGATAGCGGAGTTGACCGCGATAATCCCGGGTGCTGCTTGTGCGAGCGCAATCATATTCAGGAACTCTTCCTCGTCTATCCAATGCTTACGCTCCACTATCTCCCGTTGGATAAGCGGTATCATGGCATATCCCCCACCTAAGGTGAAGGTGCCAATCTTCAAAAAGACATAGAATAGTTGGAAAAACATAGGGAACTTCGTGGATTAACTTCGCTTCGCTTCGTGTAATAAACTGCGTGTAAGGAACTTCGTGTAAAGAACTCCGCTTCGCTTCGTGTAGGTAACTTCGTGTAATAAACTCCGCTTCGCTCCGTGTACAGCCCCATAGGGGCTTTTGTACAGCGCGTAGCGCTTTCTTACACGAAGTTTTGTACAGCCCGAAGGGCTTTCTTACACGAAGTTGCCTACTTGTCCGTGAGTTGCTGTTTGATAAACTTAACGAGCATGTTGATAGCGGCGTTGTTGTGTCCGCCTTGTGGGATAATCACATCGGCGTAGCGTTTGCAGGGCTCGATGAACTGCTCGTGCATAGGTTTGAGCACGCGCTCGTAACGCTCCATCACAGCGGCGACGGTGCGTCCGCGCTCCACGATGTCGCGTTGCACAACGCGTATAAGGCGGTCGTCGGCATCGGCATCCACAAAGATTTTCAAGTCCATCTGCTGGCGCAGTTTCTTGTCGCTCAGCGCCATGATACCCTCAATAACGATAATCTCGCGTGGTTCAATATGGATGGTCTCCGGCTGGCGGGTGCAGGTCAGGTAGTCGTAGATAGGTTGCTCTATCGCCTCGCCGTCTTTGAGTTGGGCTATCTGCTTGGCGAGCAGGTGCCAGTCGAAGGCATCGGGGTGGTCGAAGTTGATGTTCTGCCGTTCTTCCACGGGCACATGGCTGGAGTCCTTATAATAAGAATCCTGCGGAATAACCACTACTTCGCCTTTGGGCAAGCGTTCAATGAGTTTCTTTACCACCGTTGTTTTACCCGAGCCGGTGCCGCCCGCAATACCGATGATGAACATAATATTGTAACTTCGTGTTAGTAACTTCGTGTTTTCAACTCCGCTTCGCTCCGTGTATCTAACTTCGTGTATTAAACTCCGCTTTGCTTCGTGTAGGTAACTTCGTGTAAGAAACTTCGTGTATTAACTTCGCTTCGCTCCGTGTAAGTTTCCCCCTCCCTTTGTAGGGAGGGCCGGGGTGGGTCCCCTCTTTCGCTCCGTGTACAGCCTCGAAGAGGCTTACCTACATTTACTTTCTTACAGCCCTCAGGGCTTTTTTACACGAAGTTTTTTCACAGCCCCGCAGGGCTTGTTTCTTACAGCCCTCCGGGCTTTTGTACATTTACTTTCTTACAGCCCTCCGGGCTTGTATACGCTTCTACGATTTGTTTCACGAGGGGGTGCCTTACGATGTCCTTTTGGTTAAATTCTACGATGGCGATGCCGCGAATGTCTTGCAGCCGCTCGATGGCATCGCGCAGTCCTGACTTCTGCGCAGCGGGCAGGTCTATCTGCGTGAGGTCGCCCGTGATAATCATCTTGCCGTTGATGCCGAGCCGCGTGAGAAACATCTTGAGTTGCGCCGTGGTGGTGTTCTGCGCCTCGTCCAAGATAACGATAGCGTCTGCAAGGGTGCGTCCGCGCATGAAAGCGAGAGGCGCAATCTGTATCACCCCGCGGTCGAGATACTCATTGAGTTTGGCGGGCGGAATCATGTCTTGCAGTGCGTCGTAGAGAGGTTGCAGATACGGGTCTATCTTCTCTTTCATATCACCCGGCAGAAAACCGAGTTTCTCGCCGGCTTCCACCGCGGGGCGCGAGAGGATGATTTTCTTTATCTCTCTGTTTTTCAGTGCGCGCACCGCGAGTGCAATGGCGGTGTAGGTCTTCCCGCTACCGGCGGGACCGATAGCAAAGAGAAGGTCGTTGTCCTCATACGCTTCCACCAAGCGTTGTTGGTTGACGCTGCGGGCTACAATCGACTTGCCGTTCACACCATGGAGGATGAGGTGGTCATGCATAGTCTCTTGCGGCTGCTCGCCATGAAGCAGTTGCAGGATAATAGGCTCGGACAAGGTGTTGTTCTTGATGCAGAACTGCTCGCAGCGGCGCAGACTATGCTCAAAACGCGCGATGGCGTCCTCCGCGCCGGTAACCTTCACTTGGTAGCCGCGCGCCACCACCCGCACATTCGGGTGCTGGTTCTTCAGACACAGGATATTCTGGTTGTTCACACCATAGAATGTCGCAGTGTCTAGTGTATCGTTGAGGGTTATAATTGACTCCATTGGGGGATATAGGTTAGAAATTCTTTGGATGAAGGATTAAGGACACAGGATGAAGGACTTATTACCTTCTTTTCTGCGGTTTCAAGGAGGTGCGGTAGTAAGTTTATCCCGATATAATCGGGAGCCACACCCTCAGAGTCGTTACTATTTCGTCTTTCATCTTTTATCCTTAATCCTTCATCCACTCGCACCACCACCGTTTCCGGACCGTTGTGCAGAAACAGATAGGGCACATTGAGTTTGCGGTTGTAGGTAATCGCTTGGTCCAGCGTGCGTTGCGTGATGGCGACATGCTCTGCCTTGCATTCGATGAGCACCTGCGGGCGCAACTGCTCGTCATACACCACTGCGTCGCAGCGTTTCTTCGCGTCGCCCAACGCAATGGAGACCTCCACGCCGATACGCCCCGATGGATAGCCGTAATCCGACACCAAACGATGGAGGAAATGCTGACGCACCCACTCTTCCGGCGTCAAACGTACCCACCTACGACGCCACGCGCAAAACACACACTGCTTGCCGTTGATATCTTTTACATTGAGTCTCTCCACAACCGTATTCCTTATCGCCGACAAAATTACTGCTTTTTTCTGATATATGCAAATAATTATGCATACAAACAGATTTTCATAAACAAAAATAACAAACTGTACAGTCTATCAGCAAATGCAAGTTATGGTGCAATTTAGTCAATTTTTTTGAAGGAGCAAAATGTAGGTGTGTCAAAGTTCTATTCTACACATCCTTTCTGCCACGAGGGGTATGTATCCGCAATGTTAGCCGAGATTTATCCCGACTTGTCGGGGCGAGGCCGCCGATCATTACCGATGAAAACCCGGGCGAGAATCCGGACCTTCCCGAAGGACTGCCGGTGGGAGATGCCATGATTCCGCTATTGGTATGCTTGCTGGCATACCTGCTATGCAAAAGACTACAAACAAAGACGGAAACAAAGCAATAAGGTCTGTTGACACCCCCCAATCCTCTATCTCGCTATTTTGTGCGGCCAGGAGACCGCACCTCCTTGTTTGCAGTGAGTACGATAGGCAGATGGTCTGAGTAGCCGCCGCGGTAGCGCATGCCCATGTAGGTGCGCTTCGGCTTGACGCCCAAGTACCGCTCGTCGTCCTCCAATAGGTAGTCGGCGGCATAGACGCGAACCTCCATCGTGTGCTCTTGTAGGCGCTCCGACAGGTAACATTGGTCGAGGTATGACCATATACCGCGGTACTTGTAGGTGCCTTCTATGTGGGAGGTTTTAGGTTTCAAGTCGCACATCAGGTTGTGCATGCCGAGGAGGTCCTCATGCGGGTCGTCGTTCATATCGCCCATGAGGATGATTTGGTGCGTGGAGTCGGCTTTCAGCAGCGAGTCTATGGTCTGCCGGATGACCGCCTGCACCTCTGCGTGTGCATGCTTAGCGGAGCCGTAGCCTCCGCGCGTGGAAGGCATATGGCAAAGCAGGAAATCGAGGGTGTCGCGCTGAGGCATGACCAATCGGGTGTAGAGCAGGTCTCGCGTATGCCTCCCGTCGGACAGGCGAACGGGGATAGGTCGGCTGCAGAGCAGGGTGCAGGTGGAGCGATAGAGGAGCGCCACATCAATGCCTCGAGGGTCGGGACTGTCGTAATGCACCGCACGATAGCCGTTGCCTAATGCGCGGCATATATCCGCCACGCACACGCTGTCCTCCACCTCGCAGAGCCCCACGACATCTACCCCCTGCCAGCCGCCTGCATTGGCAACCACTTGGGCTATCTGCGCCACTTTGGTCCGGTAGCGGCTGTATGTCCAGCGGCGCATGCCATCGGGGGTGAACTCGCGGTCGGGGTGCAGACTGTCCACCGCGGGGTGAAACAGGTTCTCCACATTCCACCACATGGCCTGCCAACCGTCTTGTTCGCTGCGCTCGGTAATATCTAACCCGCGCTCCGCGCTGTAATAGGTAATCTCTTTTTCTTGGTCAAACAACGGCACATCCACAAGGCTGCTATCGGCTCTTGTGCTCCGTACCGAAGGTGCTTGCGGGCTTGGCACCGCGCTGCTGAGACAACAGAGAGAAAGCATTGACAATATGGCGACTAATCTGCTACGCATACGCCCTCATAATTCATAATTAAAAATTACTCCTTCTCTATCTCCTCTATCAGGTCGTCCATCTCGTGGATGAGACGTTTATTCATACGGTGTCCAATGATACCACCGATAGTACCGCCGACGAGGGCACCAATGATGGTGGTGAGGAGCATGGTCAAATCGCGGTTGAAAGCGAAGTATAACTCTACACCAAGCCATATCAGCCACAGCACCACCAGCGGTATGCCCACATAGTACCAGTCTTTGTACCACTTGCGCAGACGCTTCACCTGCTTGGCTACCGTCAGCAGGTCGCCCGTGTTGATGTCCTCCTCGCTTACCCAACGATGTGGTAGCAGCGTGGCAAGGAAAGAGACTAACATCAGCAGGCATGTGCCTGCCACAAAGTACCACGAGCAGTGCATGGAGCGGAACACATAGTTGCCGAATGTTACCACAAACAAACAGCAGAAACCTTGTTGCCACACATTGCGGTTGATACGCCGCATACGCTGTTGGGTAACATGCCGCAGCAGTTGGTCGTTGATAATCTCTTGTTCGTCTAATTTGGCTTTGAGCACTTGCAGTTGCTCTTTCATCTCTAATAATGCATCCATAGTCTTAGGCTTTTTTTAATTGTTCACGAATACGTACCAGTCGGACGGAAATGTTCTTCGCACTCAGTCCCACTATCTGCCCTATCTCTTCATAGGGCAGGTTCTCCAGCCACAGCAGCACGATGGCTCTGTCAAGCAGGTTGAGCCGATGGATACGGTCATACAGCACCTTCACCTGCCGGCTCTCGCTATCCTGCCGCTCAAAGAGCCTGCTGTCGATGGACAACTCCACCTGCTGTGACTGCCGCTTCTTCTTGCGGTCGGCAGAGATACAGGTGTTCATGCTCACGCGGTAAATCCACGTCTCCAGCTGACACTCATTACGAAACTTGGGAAATCCTTTCCACAGGTTAATCAGTATCTCTTGGAATAGGTCTGCCACCTCGTCCGTGTTGTTCGAGAAGAGGTAGCACACGCTATAGATACTGCTCTTGTGCTTCCGAACTAACTGCTCGAAAGCCGATTCTAAACTACTATTCCTGTCTTGCGACTGCATTTGTAAATTGTTTTTCCCTATTAGACGCACAAGAGTATGAAAAAACTACAACCTTTTTTGCAATTAATAATTAACACGCTCATAATTCCCAAACCTCAGAGCGTATGCTCTCATAATTCATAATTAGCACGGGTGCTCATAATTCTTATCTTCGCTACGCTTCGAACGATTTTTTCATAATTCATAATTTCACAAGCACCGCCACCCCGTGCATATAATCCGGTAGGTGCACAACGCCGTTCTGCACCGTTGTCTGCTGCCCTGTGTAGCACTCGGTCAGCGTGTCGCCCTCGCGGAAGAAAGGTGCCACGGGGATGGCGCGGTCGGGTATGGACGCCACGCTGATAACCACCGTGTCGCCGTCCAGTACGCGGGCGCAGGTATGCGGATCGAGCGTGGTCTGCCTGCCGCCGCCTATCGCAGGGTGCGCCTGACGAATCCTGCCGAGACGTTGGTAGTGAGCGAGTAGCGCCGAGTCTATCGTCTGCCAATTCATGTCCGAGCGGAAGGCTTGGTCGCTATCCACATTGTATCGCGCATCGCTTAGACCCCGCGCCGTCTCGTCACCGTAGAATAGTTGTATGGTGCCCGGGGCGAGCAACAGACTCGTAGCACATTCGTAGCGTCGCAGCGTGTCCAACTCGCGGTGGTAGGAGTTGTTTAGGTAGGAGAACGGTCCCCAGTCGGCATGTGCATGCAGGCTGTCGGCATACGCTTGCCACATATATGTTATCTGGTCCATATCCCCGTGCTTGGGAAAGTAGAAATTAACCATACTGCTAAAGCCCGCCTCAGCATAACGGGGCAGGTAGCGTATGTCGGCGAAGTCCTTGTCGCCCGTCAGGTAAATGGGGTCTTTCCACTGCGCTGCGGGGTCGTCGGGGTGCGCCGCACGCCAACGGGCGAGGGCGGCATTGCAGGCGTCGCTCAACTGCTTCCAGCGGTAGGTATGCACATAATCCACGATGTCGCAGCGGAAGCCGTCGATGCCGAACTCCTCCACCCATGCGGCTATCCATGCCACCACATAGTCCGCCGGCGCCCACGCATGGTCTTTGCGCAACGGCACCGAGCAGGGGTTCACCCATGCATCGTTCTTGTGCTTCTCCGCTTTCCATTTCTTCTTGAGGAAGGCGGGTATCTTCACGGGCTCGGTCTTCTCGGTCTTGAAGTCGGGTAGCCCGAAGAGCGTGCAGGTCAGCGGGTCGCTCTCGTCCCATCCTTCGTCGCTCATGCGCAGCCAGTCGCGCGTCCACCATTCGTTCCAGTCCGCCATGTCTTTTGCCCACGCGCTGTAGCGCCACTGCGGGTCATGGTCAGCGGTCGCTCTCCCCTCCGCGAAGCCGAACTGTTGAGCATCCAGCAGGGTGGGGTAGCCGGGGTCGTTCAGGTTGGCGCCGAGCATCACGCGAATTCCCTGCGCGTGCAAGCAGTCGATGAGCGCATGCAGTTCAGCGATAGTGCCGTAGTTCTTGTCCATCTGCGTGTAGTCCAAAGGGTAATAGCCGTGATAGCCGTAGTGGGGGAAGTCGTTGATATCGCCACTACCCGACATCCAACCGTGTATCTGCTCATACACATCGGTCATCCATAGCACATCCACACCCAGGGCTTGGAAATAGCCCTCCTGCGCTTTCTGCAGTAGCCCCGCTATATCCCCGCCGTGGAAGGTGGCGGCATTCAGACGCTCCGAACCATAGTCATTTTGGCGACCATACTGTTGGTCGTTGGTCGGGTCTCCGTTGCAGAAACGGTCGGTAATGACGAAATAGACATTCGCCCGCCGCCAGTCGAAAGTGTCGGCAGAGGGCGCTTGCGCATGCAGTAACGCGCAGCCGCAAAGCAGCAAGAAGAGAGAAATCCGTGTTTTCATGGTATAGTGTTTTTGTTATTTGCGCTGCAAAAGTACAAAAAAGATTTGACCTACGCAAATATAATAATGAATTATGGGTATTATCGAAGCATTAACCTCAGCACATACGCCCTCATAATTCATAATTCATAATTACCCCCTCCCCTCCCTATTTTTAGGTATAGCCTCCGTGTTATTTTGGCTATTTTTGGGGATTGCATGCGCTGCGAAAAAGCAGTACTTTTGCACTGTTTTTGTAAAGTTAGTTTATTGTATGAAAAAAGTCCATCTATCAAGCCCCGTGGCATCGAGACGAAGTGCTATTATTCTTTATTGTATGGTTGTGTGTTTGGAATTTGCGACAGCCTCGGCGCAGGCGGTGGATGGCGTCAGTGGCGCAAGCACGCGGGTGCTTGCGCCCGCTGATAGTTTACGTATTGATTCGACCAACACGGAGATGCCGTATCCGAGCCGCCCCATAGAAAGCCCGACCACCATAGACAGTACCTCCATGCAAACAGCCAAGAAGCAGGCGCGAAAGCACTTGGTTACCGTGCAGGCGGAGGTGCCCGAGCCATCCCCCAAAAAGGGGAGGCTCACCATTGGTGGCTATGGCGAGGCAACGATGAAACGCTGCTTCTACTCAAATAACTACCTGCGCTACACCTCGCCGGAGAACTATGTGAACGACCAATACGGCGAGTTCGACATCCCGCATGTAGTCATCTATTTAGGCTACGACTTCGGCAAGGGCTGGAGCATGGGCAGCGAGATTGAGTTCGAGCACGGCGGCACGGAAGTGGCGGTGGAGATAGAGGAGGAAGAAGGCGGCGAGTATGAGACCGAGGTGGAGCGCGGCGGCGAAGTGGCGCTGGAGCAGTTCTGGATACAGAAATCCTTCAATCCCTACGCCAACCTGCGCATGGGTATGATTATCGTCCCCTTAGGCGGCACCAATGCTCACCACGAGCCCAATCAGTTCTTCGGCGTCTATCGTCCCGAGGGCGACAACACCATCCTCCCCTGCACATGGCACGACATTGGTGTGCAGTTCCATGGCCGCTACCGCTGGCTCGGCTACACCGCACAGTTCCTCCCCGGACTCGAGAGCACCCTCTTCAGCAAGCAGAACTGGATACAAGGCGGCTCTGCCTCGGCATACGAGTTCAAGTTAGCCAACTGCTACGCCGGCTTGGCGCGACTTGATTTCTACCCGCTTGCCGACCGCTCGCCGCGAAAGACTTCATCGCGGCGTCCTCCATTAAAGCCTGTTAAAAGTACATATCAAAAAATGGAGCCCTCTCTTAATGATTCTTTAATGGTCTTTAATGGCGAAGACGCTTCTGTGGAAAGGCGAAGCCCCTCCGCCGACCGAGGCGATTTGCGCCTCTCCCTGAGCGGCTACGCGGGGACTTCCTTCCGCAATAACCTCAGCCCGACCACCAACAGCAAGTACGCAGGCGTGAAGGGCTTGGTCTCGCTCGTCGCCTTCGATTGGAACTACACGGGGCACGGCCTCATCTTCCGCGGCTCCGCCACCTACGGGCATCTGAGCGATGCAGCACTCATCTCCGCCTACAACAAGTCGATGAGCAAAACCAGTATCTCCAAGCGTGAGAACGTAGCGAGCGACGCCTATTCCGTCGGCGCGGAGATAGGATACAACATCTTCCATCCCATCCCTAAGTTGCGCGACAGCCGACAGTCGCTCTACCTCTTCGCCCGCTACGACACCTACGACGCACAGGCACGCATAGAGGGCACGAAGAACTATTGGACAGGGCGGCATAAAGTCTCCTGCGGACTCAACTACATGCCCCTGCCCGAGGTGGTTATCAAGGGCGAGTTCGGCTACGGCATTCTCCACCAGAACCCCTATTCCGCCACGCGCTACAACAACGAGCCCTACGTGGCTTTATCCATCAACTACTGCGGATTCTTTATCTTATGAACTGGTCAGGCATCGTGTTAGGCATGGCGGTCTTCGCCTGCATAGGGCTCTTCCACCCCATTGTTATCAAGGCGGAATACCACTTCGGCACAGGCTGCTGGTGGGTGTTCGCCCTCTGCGGAGCAGGTTTCCTGACAGCCTCCTTGCTCATACCCGACGACCACCTCTCCACCCTCCTCGGCGTAATCGCCTTCTCCTGCTTCTGGTCGATACTGGAACTCTTCGAGCAGAAGAAGCGCGTAGAGAAAGGATGGTTTCCCAAGAACCCTAACAAAGAAGAAAGTTCAAACCATTAATATCATTAAAACCCTTAAAACATATAATAAGTATGAAGCAAACAAAACTTTTGGTAGCGTTGTGCCTAACGGGTGCGGCGCTGGTAGGTTGTCAAACGACCAACAACGGCGGTGAGGACGTAGAGTCCCCCAAAGAGACCGCTTTGAAAGCCGCGATGGCGGCGTATGTGGACGGCACCGTCATCCCCACATATAGCGCACTCGCGGATGCCACTACCGCATTATACAGCCAATGCGAGGTGATGATGGCGCATTTCGACGCAGGCACACTCACCGACGCGGACGTGAAAGCCGCAGCCGACGAGTGGGAGAAAGCACGCAAATACTGGGAGTTGAGCGAAGCGTTCCTCTTCGGTCCAGCAGCGAACCACAACATCGACCCGCACATCGACTCATGGCCCCTGGATAAAGACGGCATGGACGCTATGCTCGGCAACGCCACACAGATGGCGCAAATAGAGGAGCAAGGCGCGGATTATGTGGGCGATAAGTTAGGCTACGGACTGCTCGGATTCCACGCCGTAGAATACATGCTCTATGCTTCCGACAACGCCGACAAGAGCAATGTCCGCCTCCACGCACTCAACTACACCCGCGCAGAGATGGTCTATCTCGTGGCGGTAGCAGAAGACCTGCGCAACCAGACTGTCGCACTCGAAGCCTCGTGGGCTGGCATCGATAACATCAGTGCCGAGAAGCAGACCATACTCGAAGAAGCCGAAATCGATTACAACGACTTCACCAAAGGCTACGGCTCCTATATGAAAGTCGCTACCGGCGGCGTCTATGCCACCTACCAAGAGGCGGCTGAGGAGTTGATGCAAGGCTGTATCGACATTGCCGACGAGGTAGGTAACACCAAGATTGGACGCCCTGCCAACGCCACCTCCGACGAAGACCGCAACTACATCGAGAGCCCCTACTCACTCAACTCCATTGAGGACTTCCAAGATAACATCCGCTCCATCCGCAATGCCTACTGTGGCAGCCAAGCGGGCGACGCCAGCGTCAGCGCGTATATCGCTACCCTCGACAAAGACCTCGATGCCCGTTGCCGAGTAGCCATCGAAGAAGCCTTGCAGGCTATCGCCCAAATACCCGAGCCCTTTGCGCAGAGCGCGAAGTCCGGCGAAGCACAGAATGCCGTAAAAGTAGTAGGCACCGACCTCGTCGACATTCTAACCGAAGTAAACGCCGCCCTAAGCAGATAGAGGACCCCCTCCGACTCCCCCTACAAGGGGGAGAGATAGAGGCTGAGACACGACAAGGAGGTGCGGTCGGAAGTTTATCCCGTTTGCGGGAGCCGCACCAAAAAGAGCGAACAAGGCACCTCTGAACACTAACCAAAGATTACTATGGCGCGGTCGGGAGACCGCACCTCCATGAACCACTGATAAAACAACACCATTATGAAAAAGACATACCTTCCCCTACTTATTGGGGTAACGATTTTAGTGGGTTGCAACCCCACGCTTCCATCGGATGAAGAGCCTACTGATGAGACCGCTGCCATGCCCGCATGGTACTACGCCGGCGGCGAGCTCGGCACCACCGAGTTGAACACCAGCAACGCCTACGAGCAACCCACCGCCTCCGTGGACAACGGGCACTTCTCCGAGCAGTTCAAGAGCGGTGAAGCACTCTTCGAGAAGCAGTTCATGACCAACACCGGCGGCACCCGAGGCGGACTCGGTCCCGTCTATGTACGCGCCAGTTGTATCCACTGCCACCCCAACTACGGACATGGCAAGTCCGTTCCCGCAGGCAAGTACAACAGCAACGAGATAGGCAACGGCACACTCCTCGTCATCTACGACCCAAACACCGAAGCCTACAAGACATGGGCTGCGGGTATGCCGCAGTTGCACGCCGTGCCGCCCTTCAAAGCACCTATCGACGAGTCGCAAATCACCGTGGAGTGGCGCACCGTCAGCACCTTCGCTGCCTCAGGCAATGTCTTCACCTTCCCCGATGGAGAACCCTTTGAGTTGCGCTACCCGGTCGTTACCATGCCCGAGACCGCTGTCTATGGACACGAAAGTATCGCGCTCGGCGACTACGAGGTCAAACTGGAGAACACCATCGGCATCTACGGCACAGGGCTCCTCGATGCCATACCCGACGACTCTATCATTGCACAGTGGGCAAGAGAGGAACTCGCCTATCAGAAAGGCTACCTCAAGCACTGGAACAGCGCCATGATGGAGGGAGGAGTGTATAAGAACTGGTACACCAACAAGGTGCAAGGCGATGGCACACCTTATGCCCGCCGCTTCACCTACGCCCTCACACGAGGACCGCTGCTTGATGCCGCAGGTGCAAATGCCATCTGGAACATCACCAACGTAACGCGCTCCGACCGACGCTACCACTACCTCGACCTCGCGGGTACTACCTACGCCACCATCGCTTCCACCGACCCCGATGTGCAAGCAGGCTTCCCTGAGTACATAGAGAAAATCGACCCCGAGCACACGCACGCAGAGTGGTTCACCGACGATGTGCAGGCAAACATCTACGCCTACCTCACGTCCAAAGACCTGCCCGTGGAGATGAACGATGACGAGTATGCCGACTTCATGGTTTGGCACCGCGGACTTGCCGTGCCCGCCGTTCGTGGAGCCGACGACCCCGTGGTACAACGCGGACGCGAGGTGTTCAATCAGATTGGTTGCGCCGCCTGCCACCGTCCCTCGTGGACAACGGGAAGCGACCAACTGCAAGACCCCAACCGCTTCTTCACGCGCAACAGCGATATGCCGCGCTACCCCTACCAGACCATCTGGCCCTACACCGACATGGTGCAGCATAAACTCTGCATGGAGAACGACATCCGCACGGGCTGGTGCCGCACCACACCCCTCTGGGGACGCGGACTGCACCAGAAAATCACGGGCGACACCTATGCAGCACGCCTCCACGACACCCGTGCCCGCAATGCCGTAGAGGCGATCCTTTGGCATGGCTACTCCACCGAGTCCGACGCCTACGAGAGCACCGTCCAATTCTACAACCTCCCCAAAGAAGACCGCGACGCCCTCGTCAAATTTGTGGACGCGATATAATCCCCACTTGCAGAAAACGCCCGGATACGCAGGTGGTACATACCGACTTGTCGTGTATGTCCCCGCCTGCTAACGATGTCTCAGAGTCGAAGGTAATTTCAAACTCCCCCGCCTCTCCTATAAGGAGAAGAGGGGGTAAGGGGGCGGGAAGGTACACTCGGCATTTGTCCGCTAATGAAAAAAGTTTCTGATTTCTGGCGGGGCGGTTGCTGCTTCCTATTGATAAAGAGAGTGTGTCAAGTTATTTTGGCACACCCTTGTTATTTATTTTTGCATGGCTTATAATGGGTATAATTACCAAAGAACCTTTCGTTTGTCGACAACCTGAATCGGGCGGGAAAACATGTTTTGCAGCATAAAAACAATTTTTTACGCTCAACCTCTTGCATATTTCCCCAAAAAGCAGTACCTTTGCAACCGCAGTGGATTAGTGGGAGTACATATTTATTAGTAGCGTTATAAGCCAAACTTGAGTTTCTGAAAAACTTCGACCCTTTTTGGAAAATTCTATTCAAGCACAAGCCTATGCGCTCACGCCGTCAGGCGTGGGCTTTTGTGCATACATTTGAATAGAATAGGTAGTCGAAGACCTCAGAAACTCAGATGAAGCGAAACGAAAGTTCACGCTTTTTTTAATTCATAAACAACATATATTCACTAAAAACAGTTACCATTATGAGAAAACGATTTCTTCTTTCGCTTTTAGTAGTCTTATTGACCACCCTAAGCACCCACGCCTACGATTTCCAATCCGGCGACCTCTACTACAACATCACGAGCGAAACCACCGTGGAAGTTACCTATCAAGAGTCTTGGAGTGAATCCAACTACCAAGGTCTCACTACCACCACCATCCCTGCTACCGTTACCTACAACGGCAACACCTACTCAGTAACGAGCATTGGAGAAGATGCGTTCTGGTATTGCTCCTCCCTCACCTCCGTCACCATTCCCAACTCCGTAACAAGCATTGGATACAGTGCGTTCTATTATTGCTCCTCCCTCACCTCCATCACCCTCCCCAACTCCGTAACGAGCATTGGAAGTGGTGCGTTCTCTTATTGCTCCGCCCTCACCTCCATAGTAGTGGAAAGTGGGAACACAATGTACGATTCTCGCGAGAACTGCAATGCGATTATTGAGACGGCTTCCAATACCCTGATTGTAGGATGCCAATCTACCACCATCCCCAACTCCGTTACAAGCATTGGAGAGGATGCGTTCGGACGTTGCTCCTCCCTCACCTCCATCACCATCCCCAACTCCGTAACAAGCATTGGAGGCAATGCGTTCTATAAATGCTCCGCCCTCACCTCCGTATCCCTCGGCAACTCCGTAACAAGCATTGGAAACGAGGCGTTCATTTTTTGCTCCTCCCTCACTTCCATCACCCTCCCCAACTCCGTAACTACCATTGGAAGTGGTGCGTTCGCTGAATGCTCCGCCCTCACCAAACTCATTTGTGAAGGGCATGTAGAGAATATAACAAATTCTGCTATCCTATGTTGTTACGCTTTAGATACCATCATAATATCTGCCCAAGCCTTCGATGTGAATGAAGGTAGTTGGACATCTATGCCCAAAAACATCCGTTATATCCAACTTACCGGCGGCGAACTCACCGATAATGCCTTCAATGTGATACTTCGCAACTACAAGACCTTAGGCACCTTAGACCTCGCTGCTGCCACCAACACCACCCTCTCTGATGAGGCGTTCAAAGGCTGCTACAACCTGCAAACGCTGGTGCTCCCCGCGCAACTGACCTCCATCCCCTACATGGCGGTGGCGGACTGCAAAGCACTGCAAGCCATCACCATCCCCGCCACCCTCGAGGAGATAGACAACAGCGCCTTCGAGAACTGCCGTAGCATTCGGTCTATCACCTTCGAAGGTGCCGCAGCCCCCGAGAATGGTGGCGCAAACTTTGCCCCCGCAGCGGCTACCTCCGCACTCTGGCGCATCGGCAACTGGGCGTTCTACAACTGCCACCAACTGCAACACCTCACCATCCCCGAAAGCGTTACCGAGATTGGAGACGCCGCTTTCTACGGCTGCACCTACCTCGAAGACATGACCCTCCCGAGCAGCATGCGCAAGATTGGCGATAACACCTTCGCCCTCTGCTCCAAACTGCAAAAGATACACGTCCGCGCCCTCGTGCCGCCTATTATCTGCGCCAAGACGTTCTATGACGTAAACCGCGCCATCCCCGTCTATGTGCCCGACGAGGCAGTGGCAGACTACAAGGCAGACACCTATTGGCAGGAGTTTAACATCGTAGGTGAGTCGAATGCCCCCATGGGTATTGAGAACACCAACGGCGAAATCAACGCCCAAGGTGTGCAGAAACGCCTCCACAACGGACAAGTGCTCATCATCCGAGGCGACAAGACCTACACACTCTTAGGCGAAGCGTTGTAAGCATCTTGCTCATACATACAAAAAGGGGCTACCCATCGGAAGCCCCTTTTTGTATGTTTAGTGCTTGTGCCCTTGGTGCTCGTGGTCATGGTCATGGTCTGCGGGTTCGGGCTTGCGGGTGGTGGCGGGCTTGCCTATTTTGGCAAACGCTTTCTGCAAGGTCGGCACGTCGGTCTTGTTGGCATCGAAAGTAACGGTTACTGCCTGCTGCTCCATATCGAACTGAATATCTTTCACCCCCTTCTCGAAGGCGATGTTCTTCATGATTTTGTCGCAGCACCCCTGGCAATGCAGGTCGCAGTAGAGGACAACGGTTTGTTTGTTCGGCTTGGCTTGGATAGCCACCAGTGGCACGAGTGCCAGCAAGAGAATAAGAATCTTTTTCATAAGCGACCCTCCCCGACCCTCCCTTAAAGGGAGGGAGTGAGGAGATTAGTTGTTAGTTAGACATTAGATATTTTATAGGGTTTTATTCTTCCCTTTCTAAGTTCCAGCGGAAGCCGAGGTAAATCTTCCAACCGCTGATGGGTGCCCACACCATGGAGGCATCGAAGTCGTCGGATAATGTTACCGTCTTCCCGCTCTCGGTATGCGCCATGCTGACGCCGCGGATGGGGCTGTCTTGCGTGAAGTTGGTCATGTTCTCCGCGCCGAGATAGAGCGAGCAGGTGCGCCAATACTTGGTGATTTGCCCCAGCAACTGAGGATACCATTTGTGGTAAATAGAAACTACGGGACCCCCTCCAACTCCCCCTACAGAGGGGGAGGGAGCTGTATAGTATTGCTTGCTGCCTTCGGGGATAGTGAAGCCCATGGGCATACGCCCGGGACCGTTGAACTGCGCCGTGAGGTCGAACTGCCAAGTCTTCAGCGGTGTCTGGTAACTCGTGGTAATCACGCCCTTGAACCGGTTTTGCAGCGCTTTGTCCATCAGCACGAGTTCGCCTGTCGGGAGGAATGTGCTCTGCTTCACATCCGTATAGCGGAAGGCTGCCGTCATCGTCCAGCCGCGTAGTATCTCCATGTTCGCCTCTATCTGGTAGTTGTGCGAGAAGGATTGCGCACCCGCAACGTCGCTTAGGTTGTATAGATACACCCTGTGCAGGTCGCGGTCAATGTCCGCTATCATGCCATCGAGGAAGCGGGTGTAGTAGTACTCGGCGGAGAGCGTCAGTTCGCGCTTGCCGATAGGGATATAGAACGTGGTGGTGATACCCGTGTTGAGCGAGCGCTCCTGCTTCAGGCTCTTCTCCATCGTGTAGTTGCGATACGAAGGCAAGTAAGCGGCGTTGTCGGCAACGGCGTTGGGCGAGCGGTAGCCCAAGCCTACGCTACCGCGTAGCGTCCACCACTCGAACGGCGCATAGCGTAGGTTCATACGCGGCGTAGTGAAGAAGCCGTAGCGCGTGGAGTAGTCCTCCCGCAAGCCCACAAGGAGCGTAACCTTGTCCTTGTAGGAATAGGTGTATTCTGCAAACATGCCCGAGGTTACCTCATTGGACAAGAAATCTTGGTTCTTCGTTCCTTGCTCTTGGCTGCCTGCAAAGATTCCTTCGTACTGCTCATCGTAGCGGTCGTAGTTGACGGAGATACCGGCTGAGAGTTTATGCTCGTGGTTGTCGAACGGGTCTATCGACGGGTCTTCAAACGAGGTCTGGAAGATAGCGTTCAGGTAGGCATTGGTCTGGTTGGCATCCCACAGGCGCGAGCCGTAGCGGTTGGTTTGGCTGTGGTACGACGCCGCAGCAATCACGCCAACGGACATACCTGTCGCTTGGTCGAATACATACCCGTTCTTCACAAACCCGTCTATCCGCCGTGTGCGCAGGTCGATAGGGTACGCCATTTGACTATTTGACAATTGACTATTTGACAATTGGGTATTGCCGTCCGATTGTAAGTTGTCAAATTGTAAACTTGATAGTGTTCCTCCGAGGCGTTGGTCGTAGAGCGCGCGCACGAGCACTTGCCCCGTGTAGTCCCCGCTCTTGATATACCAGCGGTTGAGCAGGTTCAGGTTGCGGTTGCGCGGCAGGTCGGTGAAGCCGTCGTGGTTATGGTCCATCTCCAACTCCATGTCTTTGGCATTCAGCAAGATACCCGTAGAAACTTTGTCGTTGATATCCCAACCGCCCGTGGCGTTTATCTCCGCCATGAGTTCGGTGTTCAGGTAGAGGTTCACGGCAATAGGGTCTTGCTTTTGCGGCTTGAGGAACTCCACGTTTATCTGCCCTGCTATCGCCTCGTAGCCGTTGATGACGGAGGATGTGCCTTTGCTCACCTGTATGGCTTCCATCCACGCCCCCGGGATATACTCCATACCGAACGACTGCGCCAGTCCGCGCACGTTGGGCGTGTTCTCCGTCAGCAGTTGCACATAAGTGCCGCTCAGCCCGAGCAGCCGAATCTGCTTCGCGCCTGTGGCGGCGTCGGCATACGCCACATCCACCGACGCACTCGTCTCAAAACTCTCCGACAGGTTGCAGCACGCCGCCTTGCATAACTCATCGCCCGTGAGCGTCTGCGTGTCGAAAGCCGCCGTCCGCGAACGCAGCACCGCCATCTTGCGCTCTGTGATCGTTACCTCGTCCAGTACCAAGTCCGACACAAGGACAATCGTTACCTGCTCGCCGCCGTGCACCTCCGTGGTGTCGTTATGATAACCCATGTAACTGGTAACCAACCGATTCGTGCTGCTGACAGTCGGCAGCGAGAAAGCACCGTCTATGTCCGTAGCCACCCCTGTGCCTGTGCCTGCCCAATAGACATTCGCACCTATAAGCAACTCGCCTTTATCGTCCATCACCACCCCGCTCACCGGCTTGGCACCATACGCCGCTACCGGCAGCAGGAAAGCAAAGAGAAATATCCATTTCGTTTTCATTATGAAGTATCTAATTATTATTGTGCGTTTTTGTAGTTTGCTATCGTATCCTTCAGCAGTCGCACTGTCGGTATCAGAATCACCACGGAAATGATAATGCTCACTATCGGATCAAGCACCGCCCAACCTGTGAAGTAAATGACCACGCCTGCTGCTACCACGCCTATAGACACCAGTGTGTCGGTGGCTGCATGCAGAAACGCTGCGCGGATGTTCAGGTCTTGCTCCCCGCCGCGGGTGAGTGCCCATGCTGTCAAGCCGTTTATCGCAATCCCTATGCCCGCGGTGAGGATAATCGCGCTACTGTTCACCTCTTTTGGGTAGAGTATCTGCGCAACGCCGTCTGCCACTATTAGCCCAATGGTAAGCAAGAGAAGAAGCCCGTTTGCCAGCGTAACGCGCAGGGATACCCGTTGCGCGTTCATACTGCCCTTGCGCGCAAGCAGGATTGCTACGAGCGACAATACTAACCCCAGCACATCGCTCAGGTTATGTCCCGCATCCGAGAGCAGACCCGATGAATTGCTGAACCACCCCACAACGGCTTCCACCGCCACAAACAAGAGGTTCAGACCTATGCAGAGACCGAGAATACCGACCGAAGAAGTATGTTGATGCCGATGTGCCATAGAGTATCGTTTTTCGATTTCGGGTGCAAAGGTACTGCTTTTTTTGTGCAACTCAGTTGCATTTATGGTTATTTTCCCGTTTTACTTGCGTAATTGACAAAATAGTTGTTTGCTACACTTTGTGCAAGTGGTTGATAAAGGAACCATAATCGACAATCTGTAAACCTTTTTCGGGACCAAACACTCCGGTTCGGGAAAGTCCCTTCATAGTCTCTATAATCACTAACTAATCACTAACTAATCACTAACTAATCACTAACTAATCACTAACTAATCACTAACTATGGTCTCTATATGCTCTTGGTGGGGTGGCTCACTGGTAAAATCCTGTGTTGATTAGGAGAAAAAAGTTCGTATAGATTTGGTGATATTGTATAAAAATAGTACCTTTGCATTATGAAAACAAATGACCCATATTATGTATTGGCAAAGTATATTTTGCCCAAAGAGTTTAATGATTATTTTGAGGTAACTCAGGTAGGTGAGGAATGCCTTAATGGTGAGATGCTGTTGCACATCTATTTGGATGAGCGTGATAAAGCCCCGACCGGTCATGGGAAGTTGTCTCCGAATGGTTTCTACGAAGAGAGTTGCATTAGCGATTTTCCCATTCGCGAGTATCATAGTGTTCTTCATGTCCGTCGTC
>JALFGC010000088.1 GCA_022777485.1 Bacteroidales bacterium | reverse complement strand
ATACTGCGAGCCGATATTTCTATCCAAAGTACGCGTGCTCCACATTTCTTGTGCGGCTTCCTTCATGTACCAATATCTTGCGTTATCATCCGCCACTCTCAATAGGCTCCTGAAATGTGTCCATTTGAGATTTGGTACGCGCGCGTGCCAAATCGTTTGATATGTTGGTGTGTTCTGCTGCTTGTGAGGTCATTTGATTTAAGATTGGTTTGCAAAGTTAGCGTTTTTTTCGGATATGTGCAAATAAAATTTCATTTTTTTGAGTTGAGCGGTTGTAGTTTAAGTGGGATAGTTATGAATTATGAGTGCATTGGAATTAAGGTTTAGAGTATGGACACTCATAATTCATAATTACCCTTCGCCCTCATAATTCTTATCTACGCTCCGAACGATTTTTTCATAATTCATAATTACCCTACGCCATTTGGCGGTCAGGTAGATGACACGCGCGAGCAGGTGGGCGAAATAGCCTACATAGAGTGCCTGCACGCCCCAAAGCGGTTCCGTCGCCACATAGCCCGCCACAAACGCCACTGCCGCCCAAATCATTGCAATCATTATTTCCTTGCCTGCCGCCGCACCTACATACACACCATCCCACATAAACGCCAGCGTGCTGACTATCGGCATGGCTATCAGCCAGCCCATATACGGCATTGCCGCCGCACGCACTACGGCATCATCGGTCATCATACCGATACAACCGCTCCCCCACAACGCATACACCAGCGTGAACACAGCCCCTACCCCCAGCGACCACGCAAAGAGAGCAACGACCACACTGCGCAGACGGCTCACCAATGACGCGGAAGGACTACCCTGCCCCGCTGCCGAGACTTTCATCTCACCTATCTGCTTGCCCACCAGCGCTTCACCCGCGTAGGCAAAACCATCCACGAAATACGAGAACAGCATGAACAACTTCATCAGTATCGCCGATACCGCCAGCTCCGTATCGCCGTACTTCGACGCCAGTGAGGTGAAGCCCACATACACCACCATGAAACACAGCGAGCGCACAAACAACTGACTATTCAGGCGAAACAAAGAGGACCCACCCCTCCCCTCACAGGCCCCCCTCCCCTCCCTACTAAAGGAGGAAGTAAGTTGATATTTCTTCCCCAATATCCCGAGTGCCAGTGTTAGTCCTGCATACTGCGCTATCAGCGTGCCCCATGCTACGCCTACGCCGCCCAAAGGCGTATAGACCGCCAGCACATAACTCGCCAGCATATTCACCACATTCACCAAAATATCCGTCGCCATCGGGCTCACCGTGTCCTGCATGCCGATGAACCAACCTTTCAGGGCCATCAGGCTCAGCGTGGCGGGTGCCGCCCATATCCGCACGAAGAAATACCGCTCCGCAAACGCTGCCACCTCCGCCGAACAGGGCACCAGTGCCAGCACCCCTTTCACGAATAGCCACTGTATCGCAATACACACCAATGCCCCTATCAGCGCCACCCGCAGACTGCGAAACAGCAGACTGCCGACCTCGCTCTCCCTCCCTTCGTGGGGAGAGTCGTGGTGGGTCTTATCTCGCCCATAAGCCTGCGCGGTCAAGCCGGAGGTGCCTACGCGCAGAAAGCCGAAATTCCAATACAGCAAGTCAAACAGCATGGTGCCAATAGCAATACCGCCTATCGCCGAGGCATCGGATATATGCCCCACGATGGCGGTATCTACCAACCCTACCAACGGTATCGTGATGTTGGCAAGAATGCTCGGCACTGCCAAGCGAAGTATCTCTCTGTGGATGTTCATTTCTTATTGACCGCTACGCTGTTTGACCACTGCGTTGTCCGACCGCTAAGCTGTTTGACCGCTCACGCTGAAAGACTGATTTACATTCGATACTATATCAGTCGGACAGCGTAGCGGTCGGACAGCAGGCGGGGACGCCTGCGTACCCGGACAGCCGTAAGGCGGTCTAACTTAATCTTTCAGCGCATAGACTGCGGGGATGTTTCTGCCGTAGCCGTCGTAGTCCAGTCCGTAGCCGAGGACGAACTTGCGCGGTATCGACTTGCCTACATACTCCGGCTCAGCGTCGGGATAGAGCAATGCTTCGGGCTTGAAGAGAAACGCCGTTACTGCCACCGACTTAGCACCCATCTCACACAACATCTGCTTGAAATAGTGCATGGTCGTCCCCGTGTCCACGATGTCCTCTATCAGCACCACATCCCTGCCCTTGATGTCCTCGCGCAGAGGAGTAACCAACTCCACATGCCCCGTCGTGGAGGTGCCCTCATACGACTTCAGCCGCACAAAAGTAATCTCCGAGCGAATAGGTATCGCCCGATAGAGGTCGGCAGCATAGATATATGCGCCGTTCAACACGCAGATAAACAGCGGGTTACGCCCCTCGTAGTCGGCGGTGATACGCTGTGCTACCTCCGAGACTATACCCTTGATGTCGTCTTCCGACAGATACTCTTCAAACACACGCCCTTCCGTGCCTTGTAATTCTTTTGCCATATTATTAGTGGTCAGTGGTTAATGGTTAGATTGCAGATTGTCTTTATAAAATCCACGAACAGCGGATGGGGATGTAGCACCGTGGAGGAGTACTCGGGATGGAACTGCGTACCGATGAACCACGGATGGTCTTTCAGCGCCAGTATCTCCACCAAGCCCGAGTCAGGATTCACGCCCACGCACTCCATGCCGTGTGCCTCGAAGTCCGCCTGATAGCGGTGGTTGAACTCATAACGGTGTCTGTGGCGCTCGTAGATGATATGTGAAGCCGCCTGCTCCCCTTCGTTCTCCTGCTTGCCGAAGTAAATCTTCGCCACCTGCGAGCCCTCTTTCAGGCGGCAGGGATAGGCTCCCAAGCGCATGGAGCCGCCTTTGTTCACCAACGCCTTCTGCGCCTCCATCATGTCTATCACATTGTGCGTGGTGTTCGGGTCAAACTCAGTGGAGTTAGCATCCGCATAGCCCAGCACATCGCGGGCGAACTCTATCGCCATACACTGCATGCCCATGCAGATACCGAAGCACGGAATCCGGTGCTCACGGGCGTACTTCAACGCCGCGAACTTCCCTTCCACGCCGCGTGAGCCGAAGCCCGGCGCTATCACTATGCCTTGGTAACCCGCCAACTCCGCTTCCACATTCTCTGCCGTCAGGTTGTCCGACAGGATGGATTTCAGCACCAACTTACGGTCGTTGTACGCCGCAGCGTGGGTGAGCGACTCGCGTATGGACTTATAGGCGTCTTGCAGTTGCACATACTTGCCCACCAAGGCGATTTTCACCTCCTGCTGTGCGCCCTCTAAGTGTTGCAGGAACTTGTTCCAAAGTGCCATATCGGGTTCGGGCACCTGAGCGAGGTCAAAGCCTGTGCGGGTCAGCACTGCCTTGTCGAGCCCCTCTGAGAGCATGTTCAGCGGCACGCGGTAGATAGTAGGTGCGTCCAAGGATTGCACCACGCAGTCTTCCGCCACGTTGCAGAACAACGCCACCTTGCGGCGGATATCCATCGGGATGTCGTGCTCCGTGCGCAGGACGATGATGTCGGGTTGGATTCCCTCCTGCTGCAAGTCCTTCACGGAGTGCTGCGTCGGCTTGGTTTTCAGTTCCTTAGCCGCAGCCAGATAGGGTACATAAGTCAGGTGAATACAGCAGCAATCTCTGCCCAACTGCCATTTGAGTTGGCGCACCGCCTCTATATAAGGCAGGCTCTCGATGTCGCCCACCGTGCCGCCAATCTCCGTGATGACGAAGTCGTAGTTACCCGTCTGCCCGAGCAACTGAATCTGATGTTTTATCTCGTCGGTGATATGGGGCACCACCTGCACGGTCTTGCCCAAGTAATCGCCTCGGCGCTCTTTCTCGATGACATTCTGATAGATACGCCCCGTGGTGATATTGTTCGCGCGATGTGTGCGCACATCCAAGAAGCGCTCGTAGTGCCCCAAGTCCAAATCCGCCTCGTGCCCGTCTTCGGTTACGTAGCATTCCCCGTGCTCGTAGGGGTTGAGCGTACCCGGGTCTACATTGATGTACGGGTCTAATTTTTGGTTGGTAACTCGGAATCCGCGCGCCTTGAGCAGATTGCCTAATGAGGCAGCGATGATTCCCTTTCCTAACGAAGAGGCAACACCTCCCGTAACAAACACATACCTTGTCTCAGACATAACCTTAACTATATAGAAGTCAATGATTTATCAACTCTTCAGTGCTCCCAGCGGTATCACTTTCACGCCATCCTCCCGCGTGTAAGCTATCGGTCCGCCTGTGATGACCATCATCAAGTCGGGCTCACGAAGCGGCACTTGCTGCTCTTTGGCGTTGTAGGCACGAATCAAATCGCGTATCTTCAGCAGATGCGCAGCACCTTCCTCTATCTGCTGACTACCTAACTTACACTCTATCAACGCAAAGCGTCCGTCACCTATCCGCAGCACCGCATCCGCCTCTAAGCCGTATCTATCATGGTAGTAGGAGAGGCTGCCTCGCATGGCTTGCGAATACACCCGCAAGTCGCGCATCACCATATTCTCAAAGATAAAACCAAAGGTCTTCAAGTCCATCTCCAGCATGCGCGGGGTCAGTTGCAAAGCAGCTACGGCTATGGAGGGGTCGCACAACGCGCGTTTCATACCGCTGCGAATCGAAGAAGCAGAGCGGATAGCTGGGCTCCACGCGGGGATATCCTGTATCACAAACAGCCTTTGCAACGCCAGCAGATAGTCATCCAGCGTAGGCATAGACACCGTCTCAAAACTCGCCGACACGTCTTGCAGGATGCTGCTCTTCTTCGCCAAGGTTGAGAGGTTGCGGGCATAGGAGCGGAGTATAGCTCGCGTCAGTTCGCCGTTGCGCTGCACGCCATCCAGCGAGGAGACATCGTTCGCGCAGAGGCTATCCACATAGTTGCGCGCCGTATTCAGTTGCGTACGCGGATTAGAAGAGACCACGGCGGCAGGCCAACCGCCTCGGCAGGCTGCGTATATCAACTGCTCTACCGACATCTTCGACACCGCACCATCTATATCCATGTTCGGGTTGGCAAACAACTCCGACAGCGACACCTCACCCGTGGACTCCCGCGACTCATACAAACTCATCGGGTACATCACCATGCGTGAAATTCTACCCGTACCCGTGTGCATCACCTCCTTGCTATCAATGGCATTTGACCCCGTGAGAATAAACTGTCCCGTCGCCTGCCGGTCGTCCACCGCCACACGCACTGCGTCCCACAACTTAGGTGCCATCTGCCACTCGTCTATCATCCTCGGCGTCTCACCCCGAAGCAGCAAGGAAGGTTTCGTCCGCGCCGTCTCCAAAAACGCATCCCGCGTATCAGGATCTTGCAAGCGCAACACACTCGCCGCCTGCTGCATACCCGTAGTCGTCTTACCGCACCATTTCGGACCCTCTATCAGCACCGCACCGCTACTCTCCAAATGCTCCTGCAAAAGGTCGTCTGATTGTCGAAACAAGTAATCCATAATCATTAAAATTAAAACTCGGTGCAAAAGTACTAAAAATAAATGAATTACGCAAATTTTTTGAGAGTTATTTTGTATTTTTGGGGTATTTCACTTTGTGTTTTTGCGGTATTTCACTTTGTGTTTTTGTGGTATTTTGGTTTGTATTTTTGGGGTAAATTAAGTAAACTCAAATTTAGATTGCAGAAGGGATTCGATTTCATCTGCTCCACATTGAATAAGTTATCTTACCACACAAAAAATGAGGCTTACTCCTCGTAGTTTTGGAAGAGGAAGTCGTTGTAGGGGTAGCGTTGGATATGGATGGCTTTGATGCGGTCGTACATCAGTTGTTTGAGGGCATCAATGTTGCTCTTCTCGCGGGCAGAGATGAAGATACAGTCTTCTTGCAGTTTTGCCATCCAAGTCTTTTCTAACTCCTCCAACGAGATGTTCTCGCGGCGAACGGGCGTGAGGTCGTCCTCCTCTTTGGGGGTATAGGTGAAAGCATCTATCTTATTGAAAACCACTATGCGCGGGATGTCTGCCACGCGTTTTTCTTTCTCGGGTTTGCGCTGCTGTCCTTTGCCCCACGGTTTGTTCTCTTGCTGCTGCTCCTCACGGGTGAGCAGTTCGTTGATAGTCTTCTCTACCACCTCGTATTGCTCTTCGAAGTTCGGGTGGGAGATGTCCACCACATGTATCAGCAAGTCTGCCTCGCGCACCTCATCAAGGGTGGACTTGAAGGACTCCACCAAGTGGTGCGGCAACTTACGGATGAAGCCCACCGTATCGCTCAAGAGGAAAGGCAGGTTGTTGAGCGTTACCTTGCGGACAGTGGTGTCCAGCGTGGCGAAGAGTTTATTCTCGGCAAAGACCTCCGACTTGCTCAGCAGGTTCATCAGCGTGGACTTACCCACATTGGTGTAACCTACGAGCGCCACGCGCACCATCTTCCCGCGGTTTTGGCGCTGGGTAGCCATCTGCTTATCAATCTTCTTGAGGTCTTCCCGCAGCAGGGCAATGCGTTGTCCGATGATACGCTTATCCGCCTCTATCTGCGTCTCACCCATACCACGGCTGGTGGTGCCACCGCCTCGCTGGCGGTCAAGGTGCGACCACATACGGGTCAAGCGCGGCAACATATATTGCAAATGCGCCATCTCCACTTGCGTCTTGGCATAACTTGTCTGCGCACGCTGCAAGAAGATTTCAAGGATAAGAATTGTTCTGTCCATCACGCGGACAGCCCTCTTCTCGCAGCCCTCCATCGGACTATTGAGTGCCTTCTCGATGTTGCGAATCTGCCGCGGCGACAACTCATCGTCGAAGATGACAAGCCCCACCTCCAAGCCTTTCTCGGGAGCGGTCTTGTAGAGATATTCCTTGATTTCCTGCAACTTACCTTCGCCCACATAGGTGGTGGAATTGGGCATATCCAGTCGCTGTACAAAACGCTTGACGGGCACTATTTTGTTTGTGTCCGCCAAGAATGCCAACTCATCCAAATACTCTTTGGTGCGTTCTTCCGATTGCTCAGGAGTGATTAACCCCACGAGCACCGCGTTTTCTATCTCTTCTTTAATTTCTATCATTGTTATATGGATTTAGGATGAAGGACACAGGATGAAAGACTAAATAGTTCCGACTCTAAGGGTGCCGCCCGGAGACCGCACCTCCTTGATACCTAAAAGACGAAGGTAACAAGTCTTTTATCCTTATATCTTTCAGCGAGCAAAGCGAGCGGTCCTTTATCCTCAAAACTGCACTTTCGGTGCTTTCTCTGCGCCTTGCTCTGCTTCGAAGTAAGGTTTCTTCTCGAAGCCGAACATGGAGGCGATGATATTATTCGGGAACTTGCGAATCATCGTGTTGTACTGCTTCGCCGTCTCGTTGAAGTTCTGGCGCGCTACGGTGATTCTGTTCTCCGTCCCTTCCAACTGTGCTTGCAGGTCGCGGAAGTTGGTGTTTGCTTTCAGGTCAGGATACGCTTCTGCCACCGCCATCAGTCGTCCGAGGGCTTGGCTCAGTTGCCCCTGCGCCTCTTGGTAAGCCGCCAACTGCTCTGGGGTAGCGTTAGCAGGGTCGATGGTCATCTGCGTGGCTCTTGCGCGGGCAGCAATCACACCTTCCAATGTCTCACTCTCGTGTGATGCGTAGCCTTTCACCGTCTCCACGAGGTTGGGTATCAAGTCCGCACGCCGCTGATACTGGTTCTCCACCTGCGACCAAGCCGTCTCTACGCTCTCTTCTGCGCCCACCATACTGTTGTAGCGCCCTACACCCCAAAATACAACGATTGCCAATACCAATAGCACCGCAATCCAAGGTAATGCTTTTTTCATTTGCTTACGATATATCGTTTGTTAATAATTATTTCCTTACCATTTTCCTCCTGCTCCGCCGCCGGATGTGGAGCCGCCTCCCCACGAGCCTCCGCCGCTGAATCCTCCACCAAAGCCACCGCCTCGGTTGGTGCCTCCCACATACACCGTCCGCTGGAGGCGGGGTATCACGAAGGGCATCGTATGGGTATGCCCGCAGTTTTTGCAGACGTAGGTGCGCACACCCGTCCCAAAATGAGTATACGTAGCAGGGGAGACAACCTGCTCGCGCACCACCCTACTCTTGCGTTTGCCGCACTTGGGGCAGCGTCGATATTGCGACCAATAGAGCACGAAGACGAACAGCGCCAGTCCTATGACAGACAACGCTACCATTGCTACGATGTCGCTGATTCCTGTCTCGTCCTCTTCGTTCGCTTTGCGGTAGCCTGCGCGGTCGGTTACCGACTGCATAGTGCGCAACTCCTCCGGCGCCTCGCCTTGGGTGCATTCTTCGTAAATGCGCATTGCGCCATAGCACAAGCCCTTGCCGTAGTCGCCTTGCCGAAAGAGGGGAATCATCTCGTCTTGGATGATACGATTGCAGAGTGCATCGGGCAGCACGCCTTCGATACCCGTGCCGGTCATGATGCGGATGTCGTGCGAGTCAAGCACGAAGCATACGAGTACTCCCGTGTTGCGTCCCTTGCCTCCAATGCCCCAAGTTTGGAAGAGTTGGTAGGTGAAGTCAAACATATCCATATCGCCGATGTTGCCGAGCGCAGCCACGCAGAGTTCCACGGCGGTGGAGTCTTGCAGGGACTTGGCGCAGGCGTTCAGGAAACGCACCTCCTCGCCGGATAAGACATTATCCGGGTTCGCCACATACTCCCATTGCCCGTGTTCTTTCGGGTCGGGAAGGGTTTGGGGTGTATAGACAGCCCCATATATACATAATGGGAAAAGGCAAAGAATTATCCAAAGACGGTTTCGCATAGTGCAAATAAAAATTTGCGTGCAAAGTTACTACTTTTTTTTCAAACCTGCAAGAGATTCCCCTATTTTTTAGCACAAAGTTCTCAAAAAAGCGGCAGGAGCCCATTGTCTGCTCCGCGGGTGGGAATTGGGGGCTCGGCTTGTGGGTGTATCATGCGAAATTTGGACAATTATTTTCGGCTGCGCATGGGTGGGGTATTCCATCGAAAAGGGGTCGAAAAGGTCTCGCTTATGTTACGGTAATGTTACGATAATGTTCCGATAATGTTCCGATAATGTTATGGAATCGTCTCGGCACAGTTTTGGAGGGATTTCGGGGAGGTGGTTATTGGAAAAACAGACAATTTTTGTGTATATTCGGTTGCTTGTTTGTTTTGGCAGGCAGAACGGGTCTTTTTTCGCGCTACGGGTAGGGGTGCGGCGGTATGGGGGTTGTGGCGTAATTGGAGCGGATTTGTCGTTTTTTTTCATAAAAATTTGCAAACACTTGTATATGTCAGAAAAAAAGTGTAACTTTGCACGCCGTAATTAAACAAACCTGAGTCAACCAACCTATTAGATAATAGCGCGTATGAAAACAAATCGATTGTTGAGCAGCAATGTATTGGGCACGGGTGTGCCTTGTTTGCTTGCGTTGTTGCTGAGTTTTTCCGGTTGTCGTGTTGATGCAGACATGAGCAATTTGGATACGAAAACGGAGTTAGATTTCGGTGTGGCAATGCCTGTTGGGACACTGAGCGTAACGCTCGGGGACCTGCTGGGTGCTTCTGTGGATTCGAATTCTAATCTGTACTATCGGGCAGATGGCACGCTTTGTTTCCGCGTGGACACGACGATGGATGAGTCGTTCCACGAGATAAATTTGCAGGATTATGTCTCGAATGCGGAGCAGGAGTTAAATCTGTATGAGCCGATAAAAGGTGCTATTGATGCATTGCGTTCGAGCCTGGATCCGTGGATTGCGAGTCAGATACCAGACGATTCGATAAAGGGGATTGAGGGGTATCCGATACATGTGCCCTTGGCATTTGATATGGGTTTGGTATTTCAAGGCATTAACAATGATGTTTCCAGCGAGCGCATTGACAGTATTTCGATTACCCATGCGCTGATGAACGCGACAATAAGCGCAAAGAATCTGCCGTTTGACTTTGAATGGATAGACACTATCATGCTAACCTTCGGTGAGCAATTTCGGTTGAACGGGGAGAACACCTACCTTCTGTACGACACCAAGTCGGGCTCGGAGGGACGCTCTTTTGGGGATAAGATGCCGATAGACATTCAGACTTTTGTGCTGGATTTGATGAAAGACCATAGTCGGGGTCCGGGGATAGACAATGTGCTGGATTCGACTTCGATGCAGATTTATATCGCGCTGACAATTCCGGATGATGCGAAGAGTTCTCCGCTGACGAACGATATGGCAATAGTGTTCGGTATGGATGTTCAATTGTTGGAGTTCGACGCGATATGGGGTATGTTCGAGGCCTCAAAGTTCATGCAAGACCGTCGCGAGTTGGATATTCGCAGTTCTCTTCCCGGTTGGGACATGCTGACAGATATGCATCTGCCGCTTGCCGAGCCGAGTATCTCGGTGGAGGTTACGCACCACATGGCGGGACCGCTCTTTGTTCAAGGCGATTACCTCTATACGCGGTCTGCAAGGGGTGAGGTTTGCTATGCGCTCTTTGGCGACGAGGAGAGCCGCGTGGTTCGGTATCCTGACGATTTGGCGACCAACCCCGACTCGTGGTTGAGCCCTATCGGTACGCCATTAGACGCGACACTGAATTTCAGCATCCACCTTGACAACACGCCTCGTTGGGGGCGGATAGACAATCTGTTCAGCATTCGTCCGGACTTCTTGGGGTATAGTTTCTTCGTAGATTTTGATGAGACGGTGGCAGACCAAGTGCGACTCTCGTCGAACACCAATGTGAAGATAGACGCCGAAATAGATGTGCCTTTCTCGTTCCACGAGGGATTCTACATGAGTTACCGCGACACTATGCCGAATCTGAACCTGAATGCGGCAACGCTGGATTCGATGCGGAACAGTGTGGTGGACAGCCTTACCCAGAGCGATGCGAAACTGAAACTGCGCGTGGAGAACACCTTGCCTCTGAGCGTTCGCCTAGTACTGCACTGTTTAGATAGCGACGGTCGCGTGATAATGGACGCAGAAACCCCCACGCAGCCCTTGCGTCTGTCGTCGGTTGATACCATTGAAATAGCAGCACCTGAGTTCGGCGTGGTGGGCGACAGTCTGGTGATGACCGCTCCCGGCAAGACGGAGGAGTGGCTAAGCGTGGACGAGTCGCAGTTTGAGCAGTATGACAAAGTGGCGAACATCGTGTATGAGATTATATTGGACAATAGTTCTCTCGCCCCCGTGATGGAGGAACATCCTGAGTTCACGAGCCGAATCACCAAAGACTCCAACCTGAAAATCGGCTTAGGCATAGGCATGAAAGTGGGCGCCATACTCAATTTTAACAATAACTAAACGCTGGAGGACGTGACGATGAAAACTCATATAAAACATATATTGTTAGCCGTGGTATGCGCATGGAGCGCAGGCATTTCTGCTCAGCATGTGAACACCATGTATTTCCTTGAGAATACACCCATGCGGCATACGCTAAACCCTGCTTTTCAACCCGTCAGCAAGGGCTATTTCAGCCTGCCCGTGCTGGGCTATACAAGCCTATGGGCAGGAAACAACAACCTATCTTTGGCCGAATTGATATATGTGAATCCGAACAATCCTAACCAGACCATTACGGCGCTTCACCCCGAGGCAGACCGCAATGCACTGTTGGACAAACTTGGGAGAAACACGATTCTGCATATGGACGCAAACATCAACCTATTGGCATTCGGGCACCGAGTGAGGGAAAAAGGCTATTGGTCCGTCGGAATTACCGAGCGTATTGACCTAGGTGCTCACCTTCCGGAAGGTTTGTTTCAGTTTGCTTTGGGCGGTGGTATGCAAGACATTGAGGGCGGCTTAAACCACATTGATTTGAGCGGTTTGAATGTTGGTTCTTCGGTCTATACAGAGATTGCGTTGGGCTATTCGCACGAGATAAACGAGCGTTGGTGCGTCGGCGGGAAACTGAAAGTGTTACTGGGGTCTATGTATCTCGGGACGGATACGAAATCGTTGGGGATAGACGCTTCTATCGATGAGTGGCGGTTGAATGGAGAGATGGATGTTACGATGGCAGCGCCCGTGGATTTTGCGGCTATTAATCGTGCAGAGAGTATCAACGACCTACGCGAAATGGGTCTCTCAACCATTCTTGGTTTGAACGGAGACGCAACGGGTATTGCTTCCTTTTCCGCTCTATTGAAGCCCTCCGGTTTAGGTGCGGCAGTGGATTTGGGTGTAACCTATAAGCCCTTGAAGTTCATGCAGGTAACCGCCGCCATCACCGACCTCGGTTTCATTCGTTGGAACAACAGCAATCGTACGACGATGACTATAGATACGACCTTCACAGGCGCAGGAGAGTTCAACTACAACGATTTCGTGGTGGACGGTCAATTCAGCACCGACAGCCTGGTAAACACGGTAGTAGGCAATGCGCTCGGCGTGCTGCAATCGGCACATATGAGTATGGCAGACGAGAAGTTTAACTCGCTGCTGAACATGAAGTTAAACATCGGTGTGGACTTCAATTTCCTGAATAACCTAATAGGCGTGGGTGTGCTTTCCCGCACGAAGATTGTGAATCGCAAAGCACAGGAGGAAGTAACGGTGGGCGTAGCCGTTCGTCCGTTCAACTGGCTGAATGTGGCGTTGTCGTACTCGCTGATTGATAACGGACATTACAGCAATTTTGGTGCCGGACTGAGTATCATGCCGATAGATGGTTTGAACCTGACGGTTGCAGCGGACTATATTCCGACTTTCTACACGCAAGGTACGCCCTTGCCCTATCATATCAAGGGCGTGAATGCCGCCATTGGGCTGACATTTGTATGGGGAACCAACTCCAAAAAGAAAAAAGCAGTGGACGAGAGTATCTAAACACTCAACGGGGGAAGTAATCACGAATGAAGGTACAAATATCATAATCTAACAAATAACTAAACATTAAAACTAAACATTCATTATGGGACGCGCATTTGAATATCGCAAAGCGACCAAACTGAAACGCTGGGGTCATATGGCCCGTACATTCACTAAACTCGGTAAAGAAATCACTATAGCAGCCCGCGACGGCGGACCCGACCCTGATTCCAACCCCCGTCTCCGTACATTGATTCAGCAATGCAAGAGAGAGAACATGCCGAAGGAGAACATTGACCGCGCTATCAAGAAAGCGACCGATAAGTCCTCGGAAGGTTACAAGGAGATTAACTACGAAGGATACGGTCCACATGGCATTGCTATCTTCGTGGAGACCGCGACAGACAACAACATGCGTACTGTAGCCAACATCCGTTCTTACTTCACCAAGCACGGCGGCACGCTGGGCACACAAGGTTCACTGCAGTTTCTCTTCGACCGCAAGGCATGCTTCACCATCAGCATGAAAGAGGGCATTGACTTGGACGAACTGGAATTGGAACTCATCGACTTCGGCGTAGAGGAGTTAGGCGTAGATGAAGAAGAGAACACTATTGTTATCTACTCGGATTTCAACGAGGCAGTGAACATGCAGAAGTACTTGGAAGACAACGGTTTTGAGGTGCAGAGTTGCGAATTTGTCCGTATTCCGAACGACACGAAGAAACTGACCGATGAGCAACGCGAATCAGTGCAGAAACTCATTGACCGTATCGAGGAGGATGAGGATGTGCAGAATGTATTTACCAACATGGCAGATTAAACGATAATCTCTTATCCACAATGATTATCTCCGATTATTTTCAACTAACCGAGCATCAAGAGCAGCAGTTTGCTGCTCTTGATGTACTATACCGCGATTGGAACAGCAAGATAAATGTGATTTCTCGCAAGGATATAGATAACCTTTACGAACATCATGTGCTCCATTCGCTCGCCATCGCCAAAGTGCTACCATTCCAGCCCCATACGGAGATACTGGATGTAGGCACAGGCGGCGGTTTCCCCGGGATTCCGCTGGCGATATTGTTTCCAGAATGTCGCTTTACGCTGATTGACTCCATCGGTAAGAAGATAAAAGTGGCACAAGAAGTAGCAAACGCGTTGGGGCTGATGAATGTGGAGTGTATCCAAGAGCGTGCTGAAGAGGAGAAACGGAAGTTTGACTTTGTAGTGAGCAGAGCCGTTATGCCCCTACCCGACCTTGTCAGGCTGGTTCAGAAAAATGTAAGCAATAAACAACGCAACGCAGTACCCAATGGGTTGGTTGTGCTGAAAGGCGGCGACCTAAGAGAAGAACTGCGTCCGTTCCAAAAACGCGCAGAAATAACCGAGATTAGTACCCTCTTCCGCGGGGAGTGGTTCGATACCAAACGCGTGATTTACTTGCCGTTATGATACAACTTAAGACTTTTTATTTCAATCCCTACCGCGAATGCACCTATGTGTTGTGGGAAGCAGGGAAACAAGAGTGTGTGCTGATAGACGCCGGTATGTACGGCGAGCGGGAGGAGGAACGATTAAGAACATTCCTAAGTTCAGAAAAACTTGTCCCCATTGCGTTGCTCATCACCCATACTCATACCGACCATGTGTGTGGCATAGATTTTGTACAGCAAGCGTATGGGATAAGTCCTATTGTGTTCCCCACGGAAGGAGAACTGGAAGCAGGTGGTATGCGTTTTCAGGTGTTGCGCACACCCGGGCATAAGGAGGACTCAGTATGTTACTACTTGCCCGAAGAGAATTGGCTATTCACGGGCGACACCCTATTTCAAGAGTCTATCGGGCGCACCGACTTGCCCGGAGGCGATATGGGTATGTTGATTCGGTCGCTGAAGAAACTGACCACACTACCCGACGACACCACAGTCTATCCCGGGCACGGCTACTCCACTACCATCGGACACGAGAAAGACTATAACCCATATCTGTGAAACGAATAAACTATAAATGTGAGAAATTCTATATAATATAGATATTCTAAGAATAAAAGACTTTAACTATGAAAATCAATAAGGTTTTCTCTATTTTCCTACTGTGTACAGGCGTGGCATACGCAGCAGATTATCAAGGGCGTGTGGTTGATATAGACGGCAGAGGTATCGGTTACGCCACCGTCTATCCCGAGGAAGACCCCGTGGCGGGCGTCGCGACCAACGACCAAGGTTTTTTCCATTTTAGTACAGACCTGTCGGATACAAGCACGGTGGTGGTTTCGTTCATCGGTTACGAGAAGCAGGTGTTGCCTCTGCGAGTGTTCACACCATGCGATTCAGCTGTGGTCGTGCTGCGCGAACAACCTATCGCACTTGAGGAGACAGTGGTGGCAGCGAAAGCCAACAAGCAAAGGAATAAGCGCAAGCAGATGGCGGCACTGCTCCATCAAGTGTATGTCCGTATGCAAGAGGATTTCAGCGATGAGCCGAGCAAGTATCATGTGGTGAGCGACGCGCGCTTGGACTCGGAGGGCGAGGCATGGGGCATGGAACAGATGATAGCCTCTGTGGTGGTGCTGCCAGAAGCACGGAAAAACAACAAAGACTCAGTGCAGTTCGCAGGCGAGTATTGCAAGCGATTCTTCGACCCTACTATTCGGAAGCGCGTGGACACTGTGTTCGCTACCCGGACATTGGAGAAATATGACCCGCGTATGCGCATGGCAGCCAATAGCGTGGACTCCGGTGTGGTGGTACATCGTATGTTGTTCGACATGGGAAATATCAAGTACGACTTCGAGCATTTCGTGGACGATATTCGCAATTGGACAGTCAGCAACGAAAACGAGGGCGAGACCGTGCTCACTCATGTGGAGAAGAAGAACTACTTCGGTATCGTAAGATACGCCATCACGCGCCATTACATCCTCGATTCCAAAACGCTGTCCGTACGCCGTTTCTCGGAGCATAGCGACCTCTATTTGAATGTGCCGTTTGGTAAGAAACTGGATGCGGACATGCTAAAGATACTGAATATCTTCAACATGGGTGATGAGCAGATAGAGCGATTCCGCCTGCGCAAGATGAATGCGCACATTGATTTCAATACCATCTACCAGTGGCGAGGTGGACACATCTATATATTGGAAAAGAATATGGACTGCGATGCGACCATCATAGGTAGCCGCCAAATGGAGATACCCATCAAAGCACTTGCCACGCAGCGAGTTACTGCTCTGCAAACAGAGGGGGTACAACCATTGCAGAAAGACCAAATCACGCGTCGTGTAAAACGCGAGATTGTGGAAATTTACTAAAAAAAACACACAATTATTTGCATATATCAAAAAATAGTTGTACCTTTGCAGCGCAATTCGGTACTGCGGCATTAGCACATCGGTAGTGCATGAGCTTCCCAAGCTTAGGAGGAGGGTTCGACTCCCTTATGCCGCTCTCTTGAAAGTTGAGAGTTTAGAGTTGAGTGATGATGTAGAATTGTCAGATTAGATAGCCCGCAAGGGCTATTCTTGTATAGCAACAATAGCAAGTCGGTTCATCGCGGCGTTTTCGGAAGAAAAACATCCGTGTTTTAATCCCAAGCGTCGAGGAAAGTCCGGGCTGCACAGAGCACCATAGCGGTTAATGGCCGTCAGGCAGCAATGTTTGGTCACTGCTACAGAGACGAGAGATGTGAAACGAGCATACTATGGGCAGCAATTCCATGTAAACCGATGTTTGAGCGTTGCTCGCGCGAGTCGGAGGGTAGGAAGCGAGAGAAGGCGGCAGCAATGTTGACCTCGAGATTAATGATGAACACCTGCGAAGGCACAGAACCCGGCTTATAGACTTGCTATTGTTTTTCAAACGAAAATCATTGCATACCACCATCAGACGCAAAATCCGAGATATCATTGACTTCCTTCGCTACGGGATGTGGCGCAGAACAAGCACGGAGTTTGGTAGCCGTGGCAAACGATTAGGTTACCAAGCGTTGCGGACGATTGTGCTGGTCGTAAGAGGTTTCACCGACAAGCAACTGAATGTAAGAGCCAATAGTTTAACCTATTCGCTCGTCTTTGCTATCATCCCCATTCTGGCGATGGTGGTGGCTATAGCAAAAGGCTTCGGAGTGTCGGAAGTGATTGAAAATTTGCTTAATGAGTCGTTTCTCGGTGAGACGAACCTTGTGCCTACCATCATGGGCATGGTGGATAGGTACTTGGAGACTGCACAAGGAGGAGTTTTCCTCGGCGTGGGATTGCTTATCTTGATTTGGGCGATTTATTCCTTCTTCCGCAATGTAGAATCGGCGTTCAACGAGGTATGGGATGTGAAGCAGTCGCGCTCTGTCATCCATCAGTTAGTAACCTATAACGCTATTCTCGTGCTGGTTCCCATCCTCATGGTGGCGTCCTCGGGCTTGAGCTTGTTTATCAACTCCATGGCTTCGTCCCTCGACACCCTGCCCTTCTTCAGCACTATCCGCACGGGAATGGTGCGTTTCATGCAGTTTGCCATTATGTGGGCGGTATTCACATGGATGTACATCAGTATTCCCAATACGAAAGTGCATTTTTGGAGCGGGTTTATCCCGGGCGTACTGATGGGCACGCTCTTCATGCTCTTGCAAATGCTTTCGATGTATGTCATAGTCTTTCTGTCTCGTACAAGCATTGTGTATGGTGCATTTGCTACGATTCCTATCCTGCTTACTTGGCTGCAATGGACGTGTCTGCTCATCTTGATTGGTGCGCAGATGTCGTTTGCCATACAGAACAACGAGCAGTTTGAATACGAGCACGATCTCGTGCATATGTCGCGCCGCTACAAAGACTGCATCACGCTTTATCTGCTCTCAATTATCATCCGTCGTTTTGAGGCCGATGAAGCCCCGCTTACGGCTCGCGAGATAGCCTCGGAGCAACACCTGCCCGTTCGCATGGTGCTCCAACTGCTCAGCCGTTTGGAGGAGACCGGCTTGCTGCGAGCAGTGTATGTGGAAGGCAAGGAAGAACGCACCTATCAACCCGCATTGGATACCCACAAGATAACCATCGGTATGGTTTTCGACCGCATAGATATGCAGGGGAACGAGGAGTTTATCGAGGGCACCAACCCCGAAATGAAAGTCTTTTGGCAGAAGTTCCGCCAAATGAAAGCCGAGCACAATACCTTAAATGCGATAAAAGTTAGGGAGATATAAAAA
>JALFGC010000085.1 GCA_022777485.1 Bacteroidales bacterium | reverse complement strand
CCGCAAGCCTACGCGCGGCTCAATGGAGGGATAGACCTTGCCGTTGATACCATAGAGCGACCCGCGCACACCGATGTTCAGTTTCAGCCAACGCCACGGCGACCACTGGTCTTCGACATAGACTGCCGCCTCGTGCCCGTGCAGCGTCCCATCGCTGAGCGTAGTGTCCAAGCGGGTCTCGTTGTCAGCGTCTTGTGAAAAGAGAAAGATATTCCCTACCTCGGGGCGGAACTGATGGTAGGCGTATTCCGCGCCGAAACGCAGACTGTTGTTCGGCAGCGGCGTCCACTCGTAGTGCGTTTGGAAAGTAACATCTCGTAGCGATGAGTTATAATTCATCTGCTGTTCAAAAGTAGCAGTGGTAACGCCGTTCTGTTTCAGCACCTGCGTCATGGCTTCTGTAATGCCGTACTTATATTGTGTGAAACTTATTTGTGTGTTTGAGAATAGTCGTGAGTTGTAGCAGTGCTCCCAGTTTAGTGCGCCTACGATGTTTCCCCATGCCATACGCATATTCATCTTCAAGCGCATTTTATCTATGTCATTTCGTTCATTGTATCGCATATTCATATATACGGCATCGTTGCCCATATAGAACGAAGCGGATAGTTTGTCGCGCATGTTGGGGAAGGTGTGGGTGAGTTTTGCATTCACATCGTAGAAATACGCTCCTGCGCCCATGGCTCCTGCGCCCATGGACAAACTGACGAGTTCCATAATGGGGGTAGTGAAGACATCGAAGTAGGTGCGCCGCGCAGAGATATTGAAGGTAGTAGTGCCGGTGGAGTCTTTCTTGTGCGGAATAGGTCCTTCTATGTTGAACTTCGCCGCCAGTAGCCCCACGGTGATGTTTCCGTGGTAGCCTTCTGTATTGCCGTCGTTCTGACGCACATCAATGATAGACGACAACCGACCGCCGTACTGTGCGGGGAAATTGCCTTTGTATAGCGTTACATTCTTGATGGCATCGGCGTTGAAGACCGAGAAGAATCCCATCAGGTGGTTCACATTGTAGAGCGGCACGCCGTCCAAGAGAATCAGGTTCTCGTCCGGTCCTCCGCCGCGAACATACAAGCCCGCGCTACCTTCCGACCCGCTCTGCACACCGGGCAGGAGTTGCAAGGCTTTGAGGATATCTACCTCACCGGCTATCATCGGGATGGCTTTTATTTGGCTCACAGGCACTTCGATAGCCGACATCTGCACCGCCTCCGGTCCGCTCACCGACCGCTGTCCCACCACGGTAACTTCCTCGATGATAGTGGCAGAGCGCAGCGGGAAATTGCAAAGCGTGTCGGAGATGAGCGTAAGTATATGGGAGTCGGATGTGCGGAAACCCACATAGTTGGCGCGGAGCACATGCTCGCCTTTGGGGAGCGTCAGCGAATAGAACCCCGCATGGTTGGTGACGGTGCCCAGATGGCTGACCGTGTCAATCACGGTGGCGCCGATAAGCCGCTCCCCCGACTCCGCATCGGTGATGTAGCCGCAGACAGTGGCGCGTTCCCGACCGACAGAAGCCGATTGCGCCATCATAGCAAGCCAAAGGAAAAGAAAGGAAATACCTAACCAGACTTTTTTCATACCTTATAGTTATTGATTTTGTTGCAGGATTGCGACTGCAAAAGTACTGCAAAGAACGGAACTATGCAAGCATTAGGGGGTGGAAAAATATAGGTGCTATCTTGCTGATAATCAGTAATAGGGGTGGAAAAGTGAAGATGAGTGATTTTCCAAGAGAGTTTTAATGGTTCTTTAATGGTCTTTATACGGAGAATATTTGCCCATTCAGCCTGCGGACAATGGTTATTCTTTGATTGTTCCTTCTTCCACATGGAATATCTTCGCTTCCGGCGTGGGGCGCAGCAGGTCGGTCAGGTGCTGGCGGTCGGTGTCGGTGATGAATATCTGCCCGAAGCGGTCGCTGTTCACCAGCCGCACTATCCTCGCCACGCGCTCCGAATCCAGTTTATCGAATATATCATCCAACAATAGAATAGGCTTGCCTAAGTACAAGGCTTGCGCCAGTTTCATCGACAACAGGTAGGTCTTCTGTTGCCCCTGCGAGCCTACGCGCTTCAGAGGATACTCGCCCAACAACATCTCTATCTCGTCTTTATGAATCCCCTGCGAAGTCCATCCTAATATACGATCGCGCTCACGCGTACGCGCATACGCTTCGACAAGGTCGCGGTCTTGCAACTGACTGATATAGCGAAGACTAACCTGCTCTGCATCGCCCGACAACTCACTGTATATCTCCTGAAAGAGCGGGATGAACTGCTCTACAAATCGGCTCCGCTCGCGGTAGATATATTCCGCTTGCGGCACCATCTGCAACTCATACACTTCCAGCAAGGCAGAGGACCCACCCCGTCCCTCCCTGAAACCACCCCACGGCGCGTTGCTTGTGGGGACCTCGGGATGGGAGGGGGAAAGATTAGTTTCATTAGACGAAGGTAAACCATCTTCTCTCCCCCTTTGTAGGGGGAGATGGAGGGGGTCCTCTTCTTCTTTGAGCAGCGCGTTACGCTGTTTGAGCAATGCGTTGTAGGTATTCAGGCGGTTGAGATACTCTTTGTTATGTTGTGAGATGACCACATCCAGGAATCGCCTCCGCTCATCGCTGCCGTCTTCTATCAAGCGCCCGTCTTGCGGACTGACCATCACCAACGGCAGCAACCCGATATGGTCAATCATCCGTTTGTAGTCTTTCTTCCCATTGCGAAACTGCTTTTTCTGCCCGCGCTTCATCCCGCAAGTAATCGTTATCGGCTCAAGACCCTCTAAATCTCCCTTTAAGGGAGACTTCTGGTTCTCCCCCTTCAAGGGGGAGTTAGAGAGGGTCTCTTCCCTATACACACCCTGCACCATTCCCATATCCTCTCCGTGGGTGATATTCATCGAGTCGATAGCATTGTAGGCGGATTTTGTGAAACTCAGCAGGTAGATAGCATCCAGGATATTCGTCTTTCCCTGCCCGTTCAGCCCCACAAAGCAGTTCAACTTATCCGCGAAGTGCAACTGCGCCTCGCGGATATTCTTATAGTTCAGTATATGTAGTTCGTCTAAATACATTATACGATTTACGATTTTACGACCCTCTAAATCTCCCTTTAAGGGAGACTTTGAGTTCTCCCCCTTTATGGGGGAGACAGAGGGGGTCTCAGATTTAGAGGGTCCTATTACACAAACATCTCCACATCCGTCTTGCTGATAGTGCTCCCGCCGAGGATGAGCAACCGCTCCACCACATTCCGCAGTTCGCGGATATTCCCTGTCCACGAGCGGGCCTGCAGCGCCACGATAGCGTCCTCCGAGAATGTCTTGCTCGAGATACCCATCTCGTTGCAAATCAGTTTGTTGAAGTGCTCCACAAGCAGAGGAATATCCTCCTTGCGTTCATCTAATTTTGGCACATGCACGGGTATTACATTCAGTCGGTGGAACAAATCTTCGCGGAAGCGGTGAGCGGCTATCTCCGCTTGCAAGTCTTTGTTCGTTGCGGCTATCACGCGCACATTCACCTTTATAGGTTTATCGCTACCCACACGCGTTATCTCGTTCTCCTGCAACGCGCGCAGCACTTTCGTCTGCGCAGCCAGCGACATATCGCCTATCTCGTCGAGGAACAGCGTCCCCCCATCGGCTTGCTCAAACTTCCCCGCGCGGTCTTTCACGGCCCCCGTGAACGCACCTTTCATATGCCCGAACAACTCGCTCTCTATCAACTCCGACGGAATAGCGGCGCAATTCACCTCCACCATCGGTTTGTCGGCTCGCAGGCTCCCTTCATGCAGCAGTCGAGCCACCACTTCCTTGCCCGTACCGTTGTCGCCGGTAATCATCACCCGCGCCTCCGTCGGGGCCACTTTCTCAATAATAGCCCGCACATGTTGAATGGCTTCGCTCTCGCCAATCATCTGATTCTTGCTTGCCATTTTCTTGCGTAAAGCACTGATTTCCTGTTTGCTGCGGCTGTTCTCCGCTTTCAGGTGCTTCTGCTCCAGTGCGTTCTTTGTAGTAACCAGCAGACGGTTCAGGTCAAGCGGCTTTTCGATAAAGTCATAGGCCCCGTTCTTCAACGCAGTTACCGCCGTCTCTACATCAGCATGACCCGATATCATCACGATGGGACACTCGCAAGCCTCCTCTTTCTGCAGCGTATCAAGCACCTCCAAACCATCCATCTCCGGCATCTTTACATCGCTGTAAATCAGGTCATAACCACCACCTTTGGCTTTCTCCACGCCCACTCGACCGTTCTCAGCGAGGTCTATCTCGTAGCCCTCGAACTCCAATATCTCCTTGAGCGTGTTTCGTATTGCCCGCTCATCGTCTATAATCAATATCTTTGCCATAATCCTATGAAATTGCGCTTGCAAAGGTACTGCTTTTTCCCGAAATATGCAAGAATTATTTGTTTTTTATCAGGAAAAGCACTATTCTTCTTGTGCATTCAAAAAAAAAGTAGTACCTTTGCAGGCTCAATTGTAAAAAGGTCAAATCGTAAAATTGTCAAATAAATACATGTTACTGACTATCTTAAAGTCGAAGATTCATCGGGTGAAGGTGACGGAAGCCAATCTCGAGTATATTGGCAGCATAACGATAGATGAGGACTTGATGGACGCCGCAGGTATTGTGGCAGGCGAGCGAGTACAGGTAGTGGACAACGACAATGGGGCCCGCTTGGAGACCTATGTCATTGCCGGAAAACGCGGCTCGGGTTGTATCTGCATGAACGGCGCTGCGGCGCACCTGATACATGTGGGCGACACGGTCATCATCATGGCGTATGCACTCATGACGCCCGAAGAGCAAAGGACCTTCCGCCCACAAATTGTCTTCCCGAAAGAGGGAAACAAGATATAACTTTCGTGTAACAAAGCCCTTAGGGCTGTAAGAAAGTAAATCCCGACAAGTCGGGACAAGTTGTACATAACACGAAGTTAATTACACGGAGTTAATTACACGAAGTTCCTTACACGAAGTTTCTTACATGGAGTTCCCAACACGAAGTTAGCCTATGTTCACTCTCCAACACACGGATACTCGTTCTTCTGCGCGTGCCGGGGTCGTTCATACCGACCACGGCGACATCCTCACGCCCATCTTCATGCCCGTCGGCACAGTGGGCACCGTGAAGGGCGTACAGCGGCGCGACCTTGAGGACGATATCAAGGCGCAGATTATCCTTGGAAACACCTACCATCTCTACCTCCGTCCGGGCACCCAAATCCTGCACGAGGCAGGCGGTCTGCACCGCTTCGAGGGATGGACACGACCCATTCTCACCGACTCCGGCGGCTATCAGGTCTTCTCCCTTACCGACATACGCAAGATGACCGAGGAAGGAGTACAGTTCTCCAGCCATATTGATGGCCGCAAACTGCTATTCACCCCCGAGAGTGTGATGGATATAGAGCGCGAGATAGGTGCGGACATCGTGATGGCGTTCGACGAGTGTTGCCCGGGCACTGCTGACAGAGCCTACGCCAAAGCCTCCATGGAGCGCACCCATCGATGGCTCGACCGCTGTATAGCGCGCTTCGACACCACGCCCGACCTCTACGGCTACCGTCAGCACCTCTTCCCCATCGTGCAGGGATGTGTCTATACCGACCTCCGGCAGGATGCCGCCAAGCGCCTACGAGACCTCGACCGCGACGGATACGCCATCGGTGGACTGGCGGTGGGAGAACCTGCGGAGAAGATGTACGAGATGATTGAGGTCGTCAACGACATACTCCCCACGAACAAACCCCGCTACCTCATGGGAGTCGGCACGCCGTGGAACATCCTCGAAGGTATCGAGCGCGGCGTGGATATGTTCGACTGCGTCATGCCTACCCGAAACGGACGAAACGGCATGATCTTTACTCGCAACGGTGTGATGAACATGCGCAACAAGAAGTGGGAGAACGACTTTACGCCACTTGATCCCGATGGCACATCGTATGTAGACCATCAGTACACGCGAGCATATGTGCGCCATCTCATCCATGCGCAGGAAATGCTCGGACTGGAGATCCTATCCATCCACAACCTCGCCTTCTACCTTTGGCTCGTAGGCGAAGCACGCCAACACATCCTCGCAGGAGACTTCAAGCCGTGGAAAGACGACATGATGAAACGCATCACAACGAGGCTATAATGGATAAAAGAACGCTGTCCGGGTACGCAGGCGTCCCCGCATGCTGATACGGTCTAACGACAAAAGACGCAGTGGGGGTCTTAAAGGAGAAAAGATTAACGATTTATTAACGGCAATTAAAGGAGTAAAGAGCATTCAGAGACGAAGGTGATAAGTCTTTCATCCTTCATCCTTTATCCTTTATCCTATAAATGAAAAAACTCGACTGGTATATTATTGGCAAGTTCCTCGGCACTTTCTTCTTCTCGATAGTGCTGATTTTGAGTATCGCCATCGTCTTCGACTTGACGGAGAAGTTGGATGATTTCTATGAAAATCAGGTACCTACGCGCGAGATTATCCTCGACTACTACCTGCCTTTCATTCCCTACTATGCCAACATGTTCAGTTCGCTGTTTATCTTCATCTCAGTCATTTTCTTCACCTCCAAACTGGCGGGCAATAGCGAAATCATAGCAATGATGGCGGCGGGCGTGAGTTACCATCGCCTGATGTTGCCCTATTTCATCTCTGCAACCCTCCTTTTCGTTGTATCTTTCGTTTTGGGCGGATACATCATCCCACCCGCAACGGGCAAAATGCTCAATTTCACCGACAAATACATCGAACACTTCAGTAAAGAGAACGCCCGCAATGTGCAGATGGAGGTCGAGCCGGGCACCATCCTCTATATTGAGTCTTTTCAGAAACGAAGCAACATGGGATACCGCGCTTCTTTAGAGCATTTCGAAGGAAAGACGCTCACCATGCGTATCACCGCCGACCGTATCCGCTTCGACTCCACAAGCACCCTCACTGCGCAACACCATTGGCATTTAGAGAACTACACACGCCGCGATTTCGACGGTATGCGTGAATCGCTCACCAGAGGAAACCGATTGGACACCATCATACCCATCCAGCCACGCGAACTCTTCGTTACCGCAGAGCAAGCGCAGGAGATGACCAACCCCGAACTCGTCGAGTATATGGAGTTGCAGGAGAAGCGCGGAGCAGGAAATATACAGGCATTCGAAACCGAGTACCACAAACGCTGGGCGTCCCCATTAGGTGCGTTCATCATGACCCTCTTGGGCGTAACCATGAGCAGCAAGAAGGTGAGAGGAGGCATGGGAAAGAACCTCGGTATCGGTATCGTACTCACCGCGGCATATATCCTCTTCTCTACGGTCAGCACCACTTTCTCCGTCAACGGCGTGATGTCCCCATTCATGTCCGCATGGCTTCCCAATTTCGTATTCCTCGCCATCGGCATTGTCCTCTATTTCCGAGCATTGAAATAAGCAAACAGAAAAATCCGATTGGATAGGTTGGTAAAAAGTATCACGACATAGAACAATAAGCCTTGTTCTATGTCGTGTATTTTTCGCGGGTCTATCGCGGGTCTATCGCGGGTCGACAGGCTGGCTATGCCGAGTGCATACCCCTGAAAAGAATGGAACGAATCGTGAGGAAGAAGTACCGCACATCGGTGCGAATGGGGTGTTGCATGTACGCGTCCAAGTATTTGTCCTCGCTGGCAAAGAGTTCCTCAAAAGTCTTCGGATGGTCAATGTAGAAAGGAGGTATCAGCCCGGGCTTGCACTGCGTGCGTTTCGCTTGCAGCGCTGGCGGATAAGTGTCGAACATCGTCTTGGAGAGAGGACGAACACCCACCAACTTCACATCCCCGCGCAACCAGTTCAGCACCATGGGCAACTCATCTAACCAGTATTTGCGCATGAAGCGACCCCAGGTCGTAATTCGCCAGTCGTCGTTGCTCTTGTCCGCAATATCCATTCCCCCGCGTTGATCAAACACATACTTCTGGATGTACTCCGCATAGGGGTGCATAGTGCGGAACTTATAGATATACAAGAAATTACCATCTTTCCCCACACGGCGTAACTTTATCAACGGACCATACACTTTTATCTGCTCTTGCGGATACGGCTGAGAGTGGCGGTGGGCAAAGATATACTCAATATGCCCCATCGTAACGCACTCATCCACCTCGAAACCGCAGTAGTAGAGTCGACCATACACCTCGGTCTTGGACAGCATGCGTTTGCGCCCTTTGGTGATGTCGTAGTATAGGCGAGAAGTAAAAAGCAGGCGCGGAACAACGCGCTTCCAAAAGAAATAACAAGTGTAAACAACCCAATTCAGAGGCTTCGGATACCGCCGCAGTATCTTCTGCTTGATGTACTCCTGAGGGCGGTAACAGCACACATAGCGCCCCTCATCGGGTAATTTCTGATTGACGATACAAAACCGTCGATTGATTCCTTTTGCGTCGTTCAGTAGAGTCAGGTCAACGATAGTGTTGTATTGATAGTCAGGTAGTTGCAGCAAACTGAAGCGGTCCCTGTTGGCTACTATCTTCGTCTGCCTGTTGTTGAGTCGTGCCTTCTCCACCAGCAGCTGATAGTCCTCCTCCGTCGTGATAGAAAGCACCGACTGGTGAATCGTCTCTTTCGATACCTCCGACCGTTCTTCATCTGGGCGCGTAACGGTCGCACCGGTGCGTTGCTCTATTTGCATGGCGGGAACAGTCATGTTCGTCGCGTATTTCCAATAGTGCTCCGTCAGAATCACCAGCAGGTCGCACACTGCTACCACCGAGATAACCCACACACCCGGCGTGGTGGAGAATGGACTGAAAATCAACGGGAAAAGGTAATAATTCGCTAGCAAAAGCAGGGCAGTGGTGCCCGCCAGAGAAAGCAATGCCTGCCATAGCGGAGTGGCTTTGTAGGAACGGTAGAGCCGCGTGCCAAACGCCACCATGAGCCATAGCGCCATCAGTGCAAGCAGGTTCCAGATGTAGCCCCAGATGGACTCTTTGTCTGCCGCCACCCGCCAAATCAGGCAGATGGTTGCCGCCGAAATCCACAGAAAGATGTCTAATCCAAATCGTTTCACTTTGTTGAAATAAGAATTTGCTTTATTTGGTTTTTCAAGTTTTGCAGCACCCATTCTCTTGCCCATGCCGTCTTGCTATTCGTCCAGCGTTGCGGGTGGGTGGTCATCATCAGTCGGGTGGGGAAGGACCCTGCTTGCAAGGCGCGGATGATATCTGCCGAATGGTGATACACCAGCCCCTTTGCAACCCAACGGTCTTGGTGCACGGGTATCTTATCCCGCACAGAGAAGCGGTAGCCGTCCCAGCAGCGCCCCGTGTCCGTCAGGTAGAATACTTCGCGGAAAGTCGTATCGAAATAGGGCTCGCCGATGATACCATCCGCATGGTAGTCGTAGTGCTTCCACAGGTCTTTTCCATCCCATTGAGAGGTCGGTGCACCATGCATACAGATTGTCCGCACGTGGTAGAAACCCCGCAGATACCCTAACGCCGAGACGAAATGCGAGTATGCCGCCCTCGTATCCCCTTTCGCGATGGACATATCCTCGTAGTGGTAGCCCACCTCATGCCCCAGTGCCGCTATATTCCTTATATATTGTTGTTCATCGGTTTGCTTGGGATAAACGCGAAAGTAGTAGGTCGTCCGTATCCCCAGTGCGTGCTCTATCTCCGCGGTGCGCAGGCTGTTCTGCGGCAGTTTGTCTACATCGTGCCGCAGTATCAGATACCGCTCGGGCAATGCTAACCCCGCTCGCAGGTCGCAGTACTGCTCAAAAGTCAGCACCTGATACCCTGCTTGAAGAAACGCTTCCAGCAAAGCACGATATGTATCCAACGTAAAATCCAACATAGAGTGATTCTACATGCTCACATTTGTCAAATTGTCAAATTCGAGAGCGCCTCTTTTATCCTCCTCATCGCCTCTACAATCATGTCTTCACTCGTCGCATACGACAATCGGATGCAGTTATCCTCGCCGAATGCCGACCCGCTCACGCAAGCCACATGAGCCTCATTGAGCAGATACTCCACTACCTCATTGGCGTTGTGCACCGTGAATCCGTTGTGCGACTTGCCGAAGAACGACGACACATCGGGGAATAGGTAGAACGCCCCTTGCGGCTCCAGCACTTTCAGCCCGTCTATCTCACGAGCCAGCCTCACTATCAGGTCGCGTCTACGCTCAAATGCCTGACGCATGGTCTCCACGCACGAGCGGTCGCCCGTGTAGGCTGCCTCCGCGGCTTTCTGAGCGATGGTCGTCGCGCAGGTGCACTGCTGACCTTGCAGACGCTTCACCGCGCTGATGAACCCTTGGTCGTGGCAAGCCAACCAACCGATACGATAGCCCGTCATCGCATGGCTCTTGCTCACACCATTGATAATCACCACGCGGTCTTTCAGGCTCGCAAACTGCCCGAGGCTCTCGTGGTGCCCTGTGTAGAGGATATGTTCGTAAATCTCATCGCTGATAACGCTTATCTCAGGGTGCTTCTCCAACACGCGCACTATCTCCACCAACGCTTCGTGGCTGTACACACTGCCCGTCGGGTTATTCGGCGTACACAGCACCAGCAGACGCGTGCGAGGCGTGATAGCGGCCTCCAACTGAGCGCCGGTTAAGCAGAAATTATTCTCCATCGTCGTGCGCACCAGCACACTCTTCCCCTCTGCCAACTTCACCATCTCCACATAACTCACCCAGCACGGAGTCGGCAGAATCACCTCATCACCCGGACCCACCAACGTCTCTATCGCGTTGCACAAACAGTGCTTTGCACCCACCGACACGATAATCTCGTTTGCGTTGAACGCCTGCGGATTATGCTCGCCCAACTCCTCGTTGAGGGTCTTGGCGATGGCTTCGCGCAGCGACGGAAAGCCCGGTACGGGACCGTAGTGCGAGAAGTCGTTATCCACCGCGGCTTTGGCAGCCGCTTTCACATGGGCAGGAGCAGGGAAGTCCGGCTCTCCCAGCGACAAGCCTATCACATCCACTCCCTCCGCGCGCAACTGTTGACAACGAGCAGCAATCTGCAAAGTCTGCGACTCAGCAAGCGAGTCAATTCGTTTAGAAATCTGCATATCTTAATTATAGTTTGTTAACACCACTCCTGTCCTCAAATCCACGACTCTGCCAAAAAATCCTCCACACCCTCCAACTACTCCGCTTCCTCCGCTTACTCTGACTATTCCAAATCACCCGATTATTCAGAACCCCGCTCCACCATTCCGCCTGCAAAATTACTGCTTTTTTTCGACATATCCAAATATCTCCCATGTTTTGTGCAAAACATTTGCATTTACCGTTCGCTACCCACTAATTTTCGGCAAGCTTCAGTGTTCTGTTCGCGATGTCCCACGCTTAGTTGCGGGTACCTAATGCTCACTACAAATGCGCTATTACCTTAATTATTGCCCTTTTATGTATTGTGATTACCGACCTGTCGGAAGAGCATTTGCTCCGTACCCGCTGCGTTTATGTTTCTCGAATCCTTCCCGTACAATTCCCGTACAATTCCTGTGCTATTCCCGTACAATAGAGCCGTGGATAAGCCGAGGATAGGCTGAGGATAAGCCGTCTTTCGTACACGCTGAGCGAATCCGCCGAAAGACCATCAACTCACACTGCTATCCCTACATGAAATGTGTAAAAATTAATGAAATTATGTGTAAAAAACGTTGCTTTTGGCGTCAAAATCGACATAAATAGGAAAAAATATGGCTTTTTGTAAACTGTAATTTGCAGAATTAAAAAAAATATTGTAATTTTGCGCCGTCTTTATTAGAAGACACCATAAAGGCGTTCTACTTAACCACGCAAAAGATAATACAAAAAACACAATAATTTCATGAATCACTTTACTACTCTGAAGAAGGTACTGACATCTCTTTTGCTGAGTGTGTCGTGCCTTGTTGCGTATGCGCAGCAGACGGTGAGCGGTACCGTTATTGACGACGCCGGCGAGCCGCTGATTGGCGTGAGCATTCAGGTGAAGGGGACGACCACGGGGTCGATAACAGACTTTGACGGTAACTTCACCTTGGATAATGTCGCTTCGAGCGATGTACTTGTGTTCTCCTATGTGGGTTATGCCCCCAAAGAGATTACCGTAGGCAACCAAAAAGTGCTCAAAGTAACCCTCTCCGAAGACACCGAAGTCCTTGAAGAAGTAGTGGTAGTGGGCTACGGTCAGATGAAGAAAAACGACTTGACGGGTTCTGTAACCTCCGTGGGAAGTGACGCTATTACAGCAAAAGGTACTACCGGCGTTGTAGAAGCACTACAAGGGCAGGTTGCCGGTGTGAACATCACGCAATCTACCGGTCGTACCGGCGGCGGATTTGATATAGAAATACGCGGTAAATCATCCACTAACTCCGATACGAAACCTATCTACGTCGTGGATGGTATCATATGCGATGACATTGATTGGCTCAACCCGCAAGACATAGCGCGTATAGATGTACTGAAAGACGCATCCAGCACAGCTATATATGGTTCGCGCGCTACGGCAGGTGTGGTACAAGTTACCACCAAGTCCGGCTCCACTGAGGGGAAGAAAGAAAAGAAACCGACCATCAGTTATGATATGTATGTGGGAGCTGTCAGTCCTATCCGTATGGATATGTTCATGGACGCACAGGAGTTTTACAACTATCGTTTCCTCAAGTTCTTGGGATATGCCGGTGGTTCCAGCATAGCTTCCAGCGGGCAACCGGTGTATAACATGGCAGGCTATGAGCAGATGGCTTGCTACAACGATGGGAAGACGGAAAGCACTTCGCAATATGCAGGGCAATATCGCCTAAAAGAATTGATGAAGGAAGGCAAGACCACCAACTGGATGGACCTCGTTACCCGCACCGGTTTCCAACAAAACCACTACGTGGCGGTCAATGGTTCGAGCGAGCATGTGGCTTACCACTTCGGTGTGGGATTCAACCAAGACAAAGGTATATATATCGGAGATGAACAAAAGCGTATCAACCTGAAAAGTTCTATTGATGCCACCATCAACAAATATGTGCAGGCAGGTATCAACTTCAACCTCTCATGGATGGGCAACGACTATGCTAACGATGATGCCGTGAAGATTGCCTATCGTATGAATCCCTTTATGCAACCCTATGATGAGGAGGGGAATATCATTGAGAAACCGGGTAACTACGAAGCCCTGAATTCGGTTGCTAAATATCAGTTCTCCGACCAAGTTTCACCTCTGCTCTATATGGCAAACCGCACCAAGCAGAAACAGACATGGCGCGCAATGGGTAATATCTACCTGCAAATTGTACCAGTTAAGGGATTGACCCTCAAGACGTTGTTTGCCCCCAATTACGATAACTACACCCTCGGGCAGTTTGACAACACCTTGGTCTCTGACTATGATAGGAATGTATCTCAACTGACGAAGAATCAGAACTTCAACTATACATGGGACAACACCATCACCTATGCAGAGACATTCAACGAAAAGCATAGCGTGAACGTGATGGGGCTCTTCTCCCTCGCACACTATCAAACCAACTACAACTATTGGAAATATACCGGAGTCATGGATGGTACGCTCTGGTATAACCTCGCTACCGGCTCGTATGATGCCGGCAATAGCACTACCTCCTACACCGAAAATTCCTTGGCTTCTTTCGCTGTACGTGCTAACTATTCATACGCCGGCAAGTATATGGTTACCGCTACAGTTCGTGCCGATGGATCGTCTAAGTTTGCCAAAGGGCATCAATGGGGTTGGTTCCCTTCCGCGGCTTTGGCATGGCGCATGTCAGAAGAGAGCTGGGCACAAGAGGCTACTTGGCTCACCAACTGGAAATGGCGTCTATCGTATGGTGTAACGGGTAATAATAGCGGTATCGGGAACTATGCGACCCAGCAGAGCGTCGCAGGTCCTATCTACTATCCGTTCGGCAGCAGTTACGCCACCGGCTACTATCCTAACGCCATCGTTGACCCGAACCTGACATGGGAGACCAGTTATGAGTGGAATGCGGGATTTGACTTCGGCTTTGTTCGCGACCGCATCACAGGTACGTTTGATTTCTACAATAAGGTTTCCAAAGACCTTCTTTATTCCGTAGAGCTGCCTCTTGAGGCCGGCGGACAGTCCGTAGTTACCAACGTGGGGTCTGTGCTCAACCGCGGTATTGAGATCGGGCTGAAGACAGTGAATGTAGATGTCAACAACTGGCGTTGGGAAACATCGTTCACCTTTGCGCACAACCACAACGAAGTGCTCGAAATCAACGGTAGCGGAACGGATATGCCCAACGACGGACTCTTCATCGGGCAACCTATCAACAATGTGTACGACTACCAATGGATGGGAATCGTCAGCGACAAGATGATGACTATCCCTAATACCGAGATTGCTATTCAGAAGTTCGGTAAAGATGCTGTTGGCAACGAAATCAAAGAAGCGGACTACTACCATGCTTGTTATGGTTGGACGGAAGGACAGCCTATCATCTTGGATGTCAATGGCGATGGCAAGTTCTCCGATGCTGATAAGAAGATTTACTCGTCCGACCCCAAACTGACCGCATCGCTCACCTCTACCCTGACCTACAAGGGCTTTGAGTTTGCGTTCTCGCTCTATGGCAAGTGGGGGCAAACCGTTCAATCTGAGTTCTATGGCGAGTATCTCAACTACTCCGACCGCGGACGTATGCGTATGAATATGGACTACTATATCCCCGCCGGCACGCTCATTGATTGCGACGGTATCAGCGAGAATGGTACCTATATCAATCCTGTATATCAGGAAACAACCCACTATGGCTCCTATCCTTTCCCGAACAATGCCTCTGCCAACTCCGGCATTGGAAACCCCTATTGGTTGGATGGATGCAACAAGATTGTGGATGCAAGTTTCTTGAAGGTGAAATATATCACATTGGCATACAGCCTGCAAAAGAAAGCGCTGGATAAACTCCACATCCAAAAATTGCGTATCTACTGCACGGTTACTAATCCGCTCTGCTTCACTTCGTATCGAGGATTCGACCCTGAATGGGCAAACACATCGCTTTCGAACGATGCACCTGCTACTATCAATACGCAAGTGGGGCTCAGCCTGAAATTCTAATTCATAAATTGTAATTCATAAATCATGAAAACTACTATCATAAAATCTTGGGTTTTGCTCTTGGTGGCTGGAGTGTGCCTCAGCGGTTGCGAGCAGTTTCTAACACCGGAAAACAAGACCACCGGCGGGCAAGAAGCAGAAGGTTATTTCTCTAACGACCCTGCGACGTTGCGAGTATATGCTTACTCATTGCTCAAACCTGTAGTGGCTCGTGTGGATGTCTATGAAGAAGGTGTTGACCTCTACATGGCAAGCAACAAAAAATCCGGCACACAGTTTGACCAATATACCATCACGCCGGAGAACGATGATGTAAAGTCGTTATATGCTGATTTGTATGCTTGTATCAATATGGCGAATGCTACGATACAATACGACAATGCAGGCAAATACACCGCCGAGATGGTGTTCCTGCGTTCCTACTGCTATTACATCTTGTCGCAACAATTTGGCGGAGTACCTTACACCAACTCCTATATCAATGATTCCAAACGGGAATATCCTCGCACGGAGTTGAAAACGCTCTACGAATCGCTCATCAGCGATTTGACAAACATTGTAACAGATGCCTCGCTTCCCGAGATCGCTTCCGATGGTACAGCATCTCGCCGTGCGGCAAAAGCCCTCTTGGCGAAAGTGTATCTCGCTGCCGGATGGGACTTGAATACTACTCTCAACGATGCAGTACAAGGCACCTATACCATAGGTGATAAGACCTACTTCCAAAAAGCACTCAAATGGGCAAAAGAAGCAATCAATAACCAAAGTTTGAGTATGCCGTTTGAGGATAAATGGAGCCCGAAGAACGAGTCCAACGAGGAGGTTCTGTTTGCAGTACAATACGACCGCGCAGGGTGGCCCGGTGAACTCAAGACCGGTGGACACGGACTGCAAAACACCTTTGGCTCTTACTATGGCGACTGCACCTCCAGCGGTGAGAAGTATGTGGACGGCTTGCACGCTTCCAACCCGAAATCCAGTTATCTTTGGACGGCAGAAGATGAGCGCTATGAGGGCACGTTTATGACAACTATGTACAACTGCGAGTTAGGCGGATGGGGTACTGTTGGCTACTATGCTTACTACAATGCCGACCAAGCCGCGCTCGATACCATGCCTATCCACCGCAAGTTCTTCTCCGGCACCACGCCTGTCAATACAGTCAGTGCCTATCAGACGGCGCATGCCGCACAGTTGGTTGCAGGAACTTGTGCCAACGATGCGATGACCGTACTGATGACGTATCCCAATGTGAAAGCCGGTGCAGAAGAAGTGGATTATTTACAGTTCGTCAATACCAAGCCGGGTATGTCTGCGGCTCCCGTGGTGAAGAAGTTTGACGACCCCAACTCCTCGGCGATTGCCGTGAATAAGACGAATGGTTACCGCGATATAGTCGTTCTTCACTTGTCTGATATCTATCTCGTGGCTGCCGAAGCGGCTTTGATGGCTGGCGATGAGGGAGCTGCGGAGACATATATCAATGCCGTCCGCGCACGCGCCGGCGTAGCCGCTACTACCTTTGCTGCCTATACCTCGCCATACGCATCCATCTACGGCGCATTCACCAACACCCCCATTGACTTAGTGCTCGATGAGCGCGCACGCGAGTTATACGCGGAGGGGCACCGATGGATGGACCTGCGACGCACCAAGCAATTGGTTCGCTACAACAATATCTTCAATACGGAGTTGGCAGGAAACGCTGTAGCGCGCATGAGCAATGCAGCGGGAGACATCAAGTGGTATCGTCCTATTCCACAAGCCGAGATCAACTCCAACAATTCTATCACTGAGGCCGATCAAAACAAAGGATACTAATCATTTTGTGAAACCGTAAATCAAGTTAATCGTATTATGAAAAAGTTCTTTGGTCTATGGATGATGGCATTTGTATTATGCCTCTTCAGTTGCAAAAATACCGACCCCGTTCGCGTGTATGAGCATACCGCAGCGCAAGATGCAGCAGGTGTCTATAAGGGCGTATGGAAGAGCGTATCTTCAAGTTCAGGAAAAGAAACGATATATGATGACGGCATTGTTGAATTGGAAGTATTTAAAGATAGTTTGGAGCATCAGTGTTTTATCTATATCAAATCCGAGCAAGCCAAATGGAACTTCCGTGGTTTGACCAATGTTGCTCATGCAGGTGATGATATCGTATTCCAAAATGAATCTTCCGGAAATGGTATTGGCCAGGCTATCTACGGACGTATTTCTAACAACAAGCTTACTATGTCCTTCGCAAGTTTCGGCAAAGAAGGATACAAGAGCGTGATTTTTAGCAATACTTTTAATGGGGAAAAACAAGAATAATCTTATTCTTATAAACAAATCAATCTTTTACTAACTTAAAATTTATTACAATCATGAAAAAGATTTTCTTTTTGGCTGCAGCGGTAGCTGCAAGCATGAGCATGATGGCAGCGGTGGAGTTCCACTATTTGCCTACCGCAGGCGACAAGAACGCAGCCGGCGTTGAGTTCAACACTAAAGACAAGGTGACAGTTCCCGCCGGGGAAAATTTCATCACAGGTGAGGCTTTTGAGGTGTACAATGCGTATGAAACTACTTACAAGGTAGTAGGTATGATGACGGACACCGCTTACAGCCATCTCCAAATTGGTGATGTAACAGTAGATTACACGGTTCAACGCATCCAAGGTCAAGACAACCCTACCGCAGGTGCAGGTAACCCTGTTATTGATATGAAAGCACCCAACAAAGGAGCTTGCTTCAAGGTAAAGGTAAAAAAAGATGGTTATCTCTACGTGGCTGTTAAATCCACTCCTAACAAACAGCAATTTGCTTTTGAGGGTGTTGTAGAGTCCAATGGTACGGTTGCCGGTACGATGGTCGGTTTCCAATATCTTACTATGTCCCACAACACCGGTGCCACCGAGTTCGGTAATCCCAACGGAGGTATCTGCGTTGAGTACAAAGGTAGTGGCGAATACAACGAGTTGCTCGCTCCTCCCGCTATGCCTTGCACGGTATTGGGTGGCAACTATACCATCAACGGTGTCGGCGTTCTTTGCTTACCTGTACACAAAGATGCTGAAACCTATATCATTGGTACTGCTGGATCGAAGATGATGGCTTGCGGTTTTGGCTTCTCCGAGGAAAAAGTGGAAGTTAAAGCATTGGGTAGCAAAAACTATACTGATAAAGACGGTAATGCACAAAACTTTGAAGATGTAGTTCTTACTGATCAGAATATATTAGTTGTTTCTGACTGCTCAAAGGCTCCGATTATGCTTCGTGCTAAAATACCCGCAGAAACTTTGGATACCTTGGCTGTTTGGAACACCGCAGTAACCAATGGAACCAATGCAGACGGCTCTGTAAAACTGAAAGCAAGTGTAAATATGACTGGTTATGTTTGGGCTGACGGCGTTGATCCTAAGTTCATCGCAATGTCTAAATCGGGCGACTACTATGTACTCCAAGTGGATAACTTGACGAAGTTCAACTGCATCTTCTTGGCAGGTAAGGTTACTGGTTGGAAAGAAGAAGAAGGTTACAAAGGTAACTACGGACAAACCGAAGATATCATGGGTATCGAAGCAAACGCTTGCTACCAAATAACCAACTTCGATGCTAATAACAAAGACCAAAAGTGCAAAGTAGTGGCTTTGGACTGCCTGACCGGTGAAGAACTCAAAGAAGGCTTCGAGAACATTGAGATGGAAGGTGCTAAGGCTGTGAAGTTCATCGGCAACGATGGTAAACTCTACATCCGTTGCAACAATGTAATCTACAATGCATTAGGTACCATTATTGCTGAATAATGGCGCAACTGTCGAAGTATAGTGCCTACTACATTGTACGCATTATAGTGTTCAATTAGTCATTATATATTTGATAAATACAAGATAGAAGGGGCTGTCTGACAAATAAAGTTAGACAGCTTCTTTTTGTTATAAAAGGCAGTGTTCAGCTTTTTATCTCACGACTTGCGTGGAGTTGCCTTTTTGGTTACTTAGCAATGAGTACGACAAAGGGTTGTCCACTAATAAAAGTATAGTGTCCATTTCGAAACGCAATTTTTCCTCCCCCTGTTAGCCCTGTGGAGGGTACCGAAACAGGGCTAACAGGGGGAGGAAAAAGACAAAATACAAAATGGAGGTCTAAAATAAATGCAATGCA
>JALFGC010000058.1 GCA_022777485.1 Bacteroidales bacterium | reverse complement strand
GTCCAACATTCATATTTTGCAGTTTTTAGGCCGCAAAACTACTCAAAATTTTTCAAATCAAAAAATCAAAGATCGCTTATAAGTAACTTATAATCAGTTTTTTATTAACATATCGCGATAATTTATCGCAACACTAGTAATTATTCATTAATTATTATTCAATAGGTGTCATATTTTTATCTACAATGAAACAATCGTTTGTTTCTTTATCGAAAATCCATCGTTCTCCTATCAGTGTGTTGCCACCAAAATTTATCAATAATCCCACGGGCTTTTGCGTTAATCGCAAATAATTGCAGAGTTGATGACGATGCTCGGCTCCCAAATGTGCTACTGATTTTAGTTCAACAATAATGTCGTTCTCCACGAGCATATCCAATCGAAACTTCTTGGACAACATTTGCCCTTTATAAAAAACGGGTAACTCTATTTCGCAAGCACATGAAATCTCCATTTCGCTTAACTCAATAGATAAAGCTTCTTGATAAACTGATTCTAATAGACCATGTCCTAATGTATTATACACCTCCATGGAGGCTCCTATAATCTTATATATCAGTTTGCAATAATCTATTGTGCCTAATATCTGACTTGTCTTAAGGCTCATCGCAGCAATTAATGATAAATTAATGGCAATTAACGGAGAACCGTTATATTTCAATGATAATTAGCGGAGCAATCCGAGGACTTGCTCATATACATTCTGCGCGGTGAAACCTAATTTCTCGTCCAGCACTTTGTATGGTGCAGAGAAACCGAAGAAGTTGAGTCCCCAGATGGTGCCGTTTTCGCCGACAAGGCTTTCGAGGGTGCAACTTAGTCCTGCGGTCAGTCCGAAGCGTTTCACACCTGCGGGCAACACCTCTGCTTGGTATTCCTTTGTCTGTTGGCGGAAGAGTCCTTCCGACGGTACGCTCACGACCTGTAAGCGGATACCCTCTGCGCGCAGCAGTTCCGCACCTGCCATCAGCGTGCTGACCTCGCTACCCGATGCCAACAACACCACCTGCGGGTCTTCGTCTTTGCTAACGATATACGCACCCTTGCGGAAACCTTCTTCGTTGGCGCCTAATACATTCGGTATGTCTTGTCGAGAGAGAATGAGTGCGGTTGGGGTATCGGTGTTCTCCATCGCCAAACGCCATGCCCAAGTGGTCTCGTTGGCATCCGCAGGGCGGAGCACAAGCATAGAGGGCTTGCCGCTATGGTTATGCAGTTTCTCCATTAGGCGTATCTGTGCCTCTTGCTCCACAGGCTCGTGGGTAGGACCATCCTCGCCTACGCGGAAAGCATCGTGGCTCCAAATGAACTTGATAGGAATCTCCATGAGTGCTGCCATACGCACGGCGGGTTTCATATAGTCGCTGAACACGAAGAAAGTACCGCATGCGGGGATGATACCGCCGTGCAATGCCATACCCATGCATACACAAGCCATCGTCAACTCGCTCACGCCGGCTTGCAGGAAAGCGCCGGAGAAATCACCTTTGGCAAGGGCTTTGCTCTTCTTCAGGAAGCCGTCCGTCTTATCGGAGTTGCTCAAGTCGGCAGAGGAGACAACCATATTGCCTACATTCTCTGCGAAATAGCCTAACACGGTAGCCGATGCGTTGCGGGTAGCAGCATTCGGCTTCTGCTGAATCTTGCTCCAGTCGATACAGGGCGTTTCGCCTGACATATAGGCTTCGTACTCGTTGGCGAGCGTGGGGTGCGTCTGTTTCCATTCGTAGTAAGCCGCATAGCGTGCGTTCGCCATCGCTTTCAACTCCTCTGCACGCGCTTTGTACATTGCCTCCACCTCGGGGAAGATAACGAACGGATTGGCTGCGTCGCCTCCCAAGTGCGCTACTGTGGCAGCGAAATCTGCGCCCGACTTGCTCAGTGGCTGACCATGCGTCGAGCATTTGCCCTCGAAGTTCGCCCCTTCAGCGGTCAGGCAGCCTTTGCCCATCGTGGTGTGCCCGATGATGAGCGACGGGCGCTCAGTCTCGGCTTTGGCATTGCGTAATGCCTCACGGATGGCATCGGGGTCGTTGCCTGGTATCTCCTGTACATACCAATTCCAAGCACGGTATTTGGCAGCCACATCCTCTGATGAGACGGCATCGCAGTCGGTAGAGAGTTGCACATTGTTCGAGTCGTAGAACATAACGAGATTATCCAGCCCCAAGTGCCCTGCTATGCGCCCTGCGCCTTGCGAAATCTCCTCTTGGATACCGCCATCGGAGATGAAGGCATAGATGGTGGGATTGTGCACTTCGCCGAAACGAGCGTTGAACCATTTCGCTGCAATCGCTGCACCCACGGCAAAAGTATGTCCTTGCCCCAGTGGCCCGCTCGTGTTCTCTATCCCACGGGCAATGTTGCGCTCAGGGTGTCCGGGGGTAACACTGCCCCATTGGCGCAACTGCTGCAAGTCGTCCAACGAGAAGAACCCTGCCAAGCAGAGTTGCGAATAGAGCATCGGCGACATGTGTCCCGGGTCGAGGAAGAAACGGTCGCGTGCCTCCCACGCAGGGTTCTCAGGGTCGTATTCCAGAAACTCGGAGTACAGCACATTCACGAAGTCTGCACCGCCCATAGCACCACCCGGGTGTCCGCTTTTCGCTTTCTCTACCATTGCCGCAGACAGGATACGAATGTTATCCGCTGCACGATTCATTAGTTCTGTTGTATGCATAAGTATTGTGGTTTGTAATTAGTTTAGAGTTGAGTGTTTAGAGGTAGTGGTTAGTGCATGCCCCCTCATAATTCATAATTAAAAGAGCCCTCCAATGTAGTAACTTATTCCCCAGTTGGTGTCATCTCGGTAGCCGAAGCCCGGCACATAGCAGGGCAGCACTCCGCCCTCTTTCGCTTTCCGAGTAAAGAGCACCTTAAATCGCAGATACCATCCCATCTGTAAGCCTTTCCATACCTGCACTTGGCAGCCTGCCACCACTTCGCCCCAGCAATCAGCGCCGAACTGCTGCCGAAAATCCATCGTCTGCGTACCCCAATAGTTGTTGTTGAGCGGCACATCAATGAGGTCGTATTGCTGCAGTGCTGTTCCCACGCGCAAGCCCACCAACATTACATTCTCGCTCCTTACATGCTTCTTGCTCACGTTTAGGTCAATTCCCACGCGGGCGAAGCCGCCTAATCCCTTGTGCTTTCCACCGTCTGCCGTCGTCTCAGCCTGCGCATAACCTAATTCGAGCGTGGGGAAGAAACGCTGCTTCAGTCGCCAGTTCATGGCTATCTCGTAGTTTTGTATCGCGCCTTTTGACCGCGCGGGTTCCAAGACGGAGTTAAAGAGGTCCACCTTCAGGCTCATGCCGTTGTAGATGGTATCTTTGGGGGCGGTAGCCTGCTGCATGGTGGTGTCTTGCTGCGCTACTACTGCTGACGATTTCAGTCTCTTCGCCGCTTTATTCTCCTGCCCATACACCTCACTTACCCCTGCTACCCAAAGCAGAAGCAACAAACTGAGGTATATGAAAGTTTCAGGTTTCAAGTTTCAAGTAATACTGCCTTCTTAATTCATCATTCTTAATTTCCTCGGAGGTATAGGAGGATATTCTCTTCCGTGGTGCCACTGACGATGGTGTTCAGTACCTCCACCGAGTCAATAAACGCCCCGCCGAAAAGCACGGTGTCAATCGTATGATAGACCATACAGCCGCAGGCGTTGGAGATAAACTGCCGGTCGTTGGTGTGGTGAATCGTGATAAAGTCGAGTTGCTCGTGCCAATGAATTTGGTAGGTGGTTACCGCGGTATCCACCCGCAGCGGCAGCCACAACTTGCTTTGATTCTTCACCTCGATGGAGGGCACGGTATCGCACTCAATGCCCCATATTTGCACGCTATCCCATTGGCTCATATTGGTTTCTACACCGGCGGTATCTATGCTTGTCCACTGCACCGTCATGCCCATCGCCGCCTCCAAATCCTGTCGGCATACTGTGTCGGGTCGGCAACTCCATGCCGACAATCCAATGAGCAATACAAGACTATATGTGAAATACCGTAATCTCATTACAATAGTTTTCTTGCCTCTTCCTTTAAGGCAGATAAAGCAATGCCGTTGGGTGTTTCGCCGTTGGTGTTGTAGGCGGTGATGAGTGCCTTAGCATAGTCAAGCGCGGTTGCTTCTTTGGGCAGGTTCGCTGCCATGGTGGTAACGAAAGCGCCCATCTCATCGCGGGCATGGATAATCTTATCCCACACCTCGTCGCTCACATACACTTGTTGGCTGAGGTTATGGTCGTACTCCTGTCGAATCGTGCGCAAGAGGCGTTGCTGCACCTCCAATATGGTTAACTCCTGCAAGGGCATATCCATCAGCATGTGCGCAGGTGTGGTGCGCTCCAGCAACAGCGACAGCCGCTCGTATGCCCGCATACGAATCGGCGAAATCTCCTTCTGCGACGCGCGTTTCAGTTCCCATAAGCGTTTCTGCTCCTCGGCTTTGTAGAACTTGTGCATAACAAGCCATGTCGCAGCCAACACTACCAACGCAGGAATCGTATATCCTATAATCTCGGTCATAGTATTAAATATCAAGTTTCAGGTTTCAAATAATCGTGTGCAAAGTTACAACTTTTTTGGCAGATATGCAAGCAAAACCTTATTTTCTCCTTATTTTTCTTAAAAGAGTGGCTGCCTATTGTTTGTCGGCTTTTGAAAAACAAAGACCGACTGTCTTGAAGATAGCCGGTCTTTTGGTGCAATAGTTATCGAATCATGTCTGCTCCGAAGTAGGGTTGGAGAGCAGCGGGGATTCGGATACCTTCCTCTGTTTGGTTGTTCTCGAGGAGAGCAGCGACGATACGCGGGAGGGCGAGGGCAGAGCCGTTGAGCGTGTGGCAGAGCGTAACTTTCTTGTCCTCTGCGCGGCGGTAGCGGCAATGCAGGCGGTTCGCCTGATAGGTGTCGAAGTTAGAGGTGGAGGACACTTCCAGCCAGCGGTGTTGCGCCTCGGAATAGACTTCGAAGTCGTAGCAGAGGGCAGCGGTGAAGGACATGTCTCCGCCGCAGAGACGCAGCACGCGGTAGGGCAGTTCCAGTTTCTTCAACAGTCCTTCCACATGGTCGAGCATCTCGTGGTGGCTCGCGTCGGAGTGCTCGGGGGTGTCGATACGCACAATCTCTATCTTGCTGAACTCGTGCAGGCGGTTGAGTCCGCGCACATCTTTGCCGTAAGAGCCTGCTTCGCGGCGGAAGCACTCGGTGTAGGCACAGTTCTTAATGGGCAGTTGCGCCTCGTCAATAATCTCATCACGGTAGAGGTTCGTTACGGGCACCTCGGCGGTGGGGATGAGGTAGAGGTCGTCCACTTCGCAGTGGTACATCTGCCCCTCTTTGTCGGGCAGTTGTCCTGTGCCGTAGCCACTGGCTTGGTTGACTACCGTCGGCGGCATAATCTCCGTGTAGCCGGCTTTGTTGGCTTCGGCGAGGAAGAAGTTGATGAGGGCGCGTTGCAGGCGTGCGCCTTGCCCGATATAGACGGGGAAACCTGCGCCGGAAATCTTCACGCCGAGGTCGAAGTCGATGAGGTTGTATTTCTTCGCGAGTTCCCAGTGGGGTAGTTTCTCGCTTTGAGCGATACGCTCTGCTGCGATGGCTTCGTCGGCATGGGTAGGCCAGTCTCTCAGCGCCACGGGTTTGCCTGCGGCAAGGCTATCAAGTACGGCTTGGTTGGGCCAGTTACCCATGCGTACGGCGAGGTTATCCTCGGCGCCGCTGCCCTCTGGCACAATGTCGTAGGGCACATTGGGAATGGTCAGCAGCAGGTTGCGCTGCGCCTCCTCTGCCTGCGCCATCTCTTTGTCGAAGAGGGCGATCTGCTCTTTGAGTGAGCCTGTCTGTGCCTTGGCGGCGTTGGCTTCGTCTTTCTTACCTTGCGCCATGAGCATACCGATGGACTTGGAAATCTTATTCATCTCGGCGGCTGCCGCGTCTTTCTTCTGCTGTGCGGCTTTGCGCGTAGCGTCAAGGGAAAGAACTTCGGCGATTGCTTCGCGTGCACCGGTAAAGTGCTTCTTCTCCAAGCCGGCTATCACCTGCTCTTGGTTGTCGTAGATTTGTTTGAGAGTTAACATAGGGATAAAGGATTAAGGACTTTCTTTGGATAAAGGATAAAGGATTAAGGATTAAAGACGAAATAGTTTTGACTCTAAGATTCATAGACGAAGGTAATCAGTCTTTTATCCTTCATCCTTGATCTTTCATCTGACAGACGAAGGTAATCAGTCTTTCATCCTTCATCTTTTAGCGAGCAAAGCGAGCGGTCTTATATCCTAATAAAAAAGCGAGTGGTCTTATATCCTAATAAAAAAAAGCAAGAAGTCTCAAAGCCCCAAAGGAATAGTCCCTTGAACCTTTGAAACCTCTATTTCTATTCGTTTGTTTCGGAACCGTTTTACGCTTCTGCGATAGGCTCGATGGAAACGTACGACTTGTTGTTGCGTTTCTTGCGGAAGGTTACGATACCATCCACGAGTGCAAAGAGCGTGTGGTCGCTGCCCATACCCATGTTCTCACCCGGGTTGTGCACAGTACCGCGCTGGCGAACGATGATGTTGCCTGCTTTTGCGAATTGACCACCCCAAATTTTCACGCCAAGGCGTTTGCTTTCTGATTCACGGCCGTTCTTAGAACTACCGACACCTTTCTTATGTGCCATACTCTAACTACTTTCTTTTTAAGGGTTAAACAATCTGTGGATTAAGCCAAAACGATGTCTTTTACCACTACATTGGTCAAGTCCTGACGATGACCGTTCAGTTTCTTGTAACCTTTGCGGCGTTTCTTGTGGAAAACCAAGATTTTCTCGCCACGGCACTCGTTGTCCAGCACTTCGCAAACGACTTTTGCGCCTGCTACATAGGGAGCACCTACGGTTACATTGCCGTCGTTGTCCACGAGCAGCACTTTGTCGAATACCACCTCAGCACCTTTCTCGGTGTCCATACGGTGGATGAAGAGTTTTTTGCCGGCCTCTACTTTGAATTGCTGGCCCTGCATGTCTACAATTGCGTACATTGTATCTAATTGATTTTTAATTACATCGTGTCAGGCGGCTGGTTAGGTCTTCGCGCTGCTGAACTCGGTTCTCATACGCTGCCTAAGGCGACTTGATTGGAGCCTAAACCCGAAAAAGCGTGCAAAGGTACGACTTTTTTCTGATATACGCAAATTTTTCTGCAAAAAAATGAGAAATTTGTCTATCTTGCCTCTGTTTGGACACGATACTATACGGATGGATACTGCCCCGGAAACAAAAAGAGGCTGCCCAACCAAATGGGGGCAGCCTCTTGTCAACAGGCGCTTTGCCTTATTGAATGTCGATCACGCGCGTAGGTGCTTTCTGTACCGTCGGGTCGAGTTTCGGCAACTCGATGCGGAGCACGCCGTCGGTAACCTTTGCCGAGATAGCGTCTTTGTTCACATTGTCCGGCAGCAAGAGCGATTGCTCGAAGCGGCTGTAGTTGAACTCATGGCGCAGGTACTTCTTGTCCTTCTGCTCGTCTTTCTTTTCTTCTTTCTTCTCCACGAGAATCACCAACTCGTCTTGGTCGTTCACATGGGCGGAGAAATCGTCTTTCGTCATACCCGGAGCGGCTATCTCCACGTGGTAAGCATGCTCGTCCTCCAGTACGTTGATGGCGGGAGCCGTAGCAGCGGCAGTGCGCATCATTGGCCATTCTTCACTAAAGAAATCGTTGAACAAACTCGGTAACCATGTCTGGTCATTTCTTTTACTCGGTAGCATAATCATAAAATTTTAATAGTGTTAGGTTAGTGTCTATGGCAATAGTTTCTCTGTGTTTGGAGTTCCGTTTCCGAGCCTCCTTAGAAGCCTGTTGCCTCAGGCATTCGCTATGGATAGTTCAATAACCGTGCCACAACCTGTTTCCTGCAAAATAAATGTCAATTTGTCAGCCCTACCTGCCAAAATGACATAATTTGCAACAAAATTAATAGGGTTGACCGACAGTCGTGTATCTGACTAAATTGTCCATATTTCCAATAATTTCTTCTCCGACATTCCCCCGATATTCCCCTCTGACCGTACCATATCATTATCGGAACATTATCGGAACATTACCGTAACATAAGCGAGCCCGTTTCGAGCCTTTTCCGAACCTCTGCCCTGTCTCTCCACTCTCCTCCCCGATTGTCCAAATTTCGCAAAGAACCCTCTTGACAAACCTTGCGGCTACCTACGGCAAGCACCCAAGGGATTGTCTAACAAGTCTGTCATACACGCTCACCGAGGATGCTCCGACACACCGCAGACGGGCGTCGTGAAATAAAACGAAGGATTTGGCGTTGATTTTTGTCTCTCGCTGCCCTCCAACAACCCAAAATGCACTTTTTTTAGAGAAAAACAAAGAAAATGATTAAATAATTTGCAAGAATCGTTTTTTTTTTTACCTTTGCACAAGATTATTAAAAACAAGACGGCAAGCGCGGTTGTTTAAGACTATTAACAATTGGCGAGTGCTTTATTTACTAACTAAAACTCTAATAAAAAATGAAAAAACTTTATTCCTTATTCGCCGCTTTGATTGTGGCGATGTTTGCCCTCGCGCAAACAACACCGACTGTAACAGTCACCTTAAGTTCCACTGGCTTTACGCTAACACCCAATCCGCTTACCGACAGCGTTTGCTATGTAGCGCAGGCAACCGACAAGTATGCCTTCTCCGAAACCGTTACGCCCGAGAGTTTTATGAAGAATTATGTTACTTCCATGGATGGTTTCAAGTTCCAATACGCTTGCCTCCCGGGCAAACGGACTATTGACTTTGAAACCTGCGGAAACATGACAGATAATGGCTCCAACACCATTCTCGCGGTTACCGTTTCCGTGATAGATGGCGTGCGCACGCTTACTTCCGATGTAGTGCGTGTGGACACGGTCTTCACGAAAACCGCAGGCGGAGGTGAAGAACCCGAAGAGCCCGTAGTGCCCGAAGAACCTATTGCTACTATCGAAGCAGGAAAGTACTACATTGCTACCTATTTCGGTGAAGATGAAGATATGTTCCTCGCAAGCATGGGCTCAGGTAGGACTTTCAACTTAGGGGCAACGCGCTGGAACGGCACCACGCCGACCGACATCCATGAGTTCGAGTTTGAAGCCGTAGAAGGTAAGCAAGCCGTATTCTACATCAAGAATGGTACGAAATATTTGAATACTAGCAGCAAGAATAGTTGGTTAGGCGCGGGGGCTACGCCTGGCGAAGCCTATGAGTGGAAGGTGGAAGTATTGGATGAAGATGAAGGAAATATCAAGATTTCCCATGTACAGACAAAAAAAGTCATCTTCTTCCAGCACTATGTGGACGAGAAGACCAGCGAGGTAACCAATTGGTATGTTTGCCAATCTGCGATCAATGCACCGGAAACCAATGCAGAATATCCTTTCCTTATCCCCGTGGTGGATGAGCCCGAGCCCGAGACACCCGTCGCTACCATTGAAGAAGGCAAATACTATGTCTCTACCTTCATGGATGAAACTACGCAGTATCTGCTCACCACCACCAAGGGCACTGTTGTCGCTCTCCCCGCTACCAAGTATGTGGATGAGAACACCCCCGCAGCGGTTCACGAGTTCGATTTCGTAGCCGTGGAAGGACAAGACGCATGCTTCACTATCCAAGACCATACAGGCGCATTCTTGAACTTATCTACCAATAGAATGCGCGTTACCGTACTGGGGTTCGCTGCTGATAAACCCGAGAAGGGCGCTATATGGAAAGTCTCCTTGAAAGACGAAGAGAACCATGTAACCATAGCGAATACCGACTATGCCGGCGACCTCCACTGCTTGAATTTGGAAGGCGAGATTGCATATTGCTTCGGCACAGAGGCTACAGGCTCCTCCAACCTGCCTATCCTTATCAAAGTACCGGGCACAAGCACCAACATCCAAGAGGCTGACATCGACCGACAAGTTATCAAGACGATTGAGAACGGACAACTCATCCTCCACATTGACGGCGTGCGCTACAACATCCTCGGCATCGCCCTCTAATAAACTTCATTACAAATAGCAAAGACAGAGTATCCCATCGGTACTCTGTCTTTAATATTAAAACCATCTTTCATATGAAGCCCCGACATATCTTCCTTGCCTTGCTCCTTGCTTTCTCTCACGCTAACCAAATAGTAAGCCCCCCTCTGTCTCCGAGACCCTTTCTGTCTCCCCCTAAGGAGGAGAATAAAAGACCCTCTAAATCTCCCAAAACTCACCCCAAAATCAGAGATTTTCGGGGGACCCGAAAAGGGAGACTTTCATTAGCGTAACATGTAACATATTCAACATTTGTAACATAGAAAATGAGTAACCCCACCCCCACATCTTAAATTATTATATATATATATATATAATAATTAGATATCCCCCTCTAACTCCCCAAATTTAATACTTTTTAACGAAAAAATGGGGGTACTTTGAACGAAAAGTACCCCGTTTTTGAACCACTTAGGTCTTTTTTAGGTCTTTATTAGGACTTTATGGTAGTAGATTACTAAATTGCTATGTTACAAATGTTATAAAAGTTACGTGTTACAGCCTGACATATAATTTCCGTGAAACCCATAATATGTAATTATCGTGTAATTATTCATATAATTTAGCAATGAATAATTAATGGTTAATTACACGGGCATTATATGTTAGGCTGTAACATGTAACAATATAACATTTGTAACATTAACATTTAGTATTCATACTCAAAGAATATGAGTCGATGGTGGTGCTCAGAGAGCGCGCAAGTCCTTTGCAATCTGCTCCCGCAGGGCGTCCAGGGAGCCAAACTTTTGCTCACCGCGTACAAAGTGCTCCAACCGGAAGCAGAGTTGCTGCCCGTACACATCGCCCTCAAACCCCGTCAGATAGCCTTCTACCGTTGTGCTCCGATTGCCCACGGTCGGGTTCGTGCCGATATTCATGAGGGTGGGGTAGTCGTGCTCTGCTACGCGGCACCTGCCAGCATACACGCCTGCCGGTGGCAGCAGTTTCTCTGCAGCATAGTGGATGTTCGCCGTTGGGAAACCGATGGTGCGCCCGATAGCGTTCCCTCGCACTACTATGCCTCGGATAGAATAGGTGTAGCCCAGCATTCTGTTGGCGCTTTCTACCTCGCCCGCGAGCAGTGCGCGCCGTATTGCTGAACTGCTCACATGCCCTACTATCTCTTCCGGCAGTTCCCGAGCAGGCACCACCTCTATCCCCTTTTCTCGCCCTATGCGTGCATAGTCTCGGAAGTCCGTCAGTCGGTCTGCACCGAAGTGGTGGTCGTAGCCCATCAGCAGCGACTGCACTCCCTCTGCATGCAGTCGCTGCATAAACTCCGCAGCGGTGAGGCTTCGTATCTCGGCAAAAGTCAGCACATGCAGTTCCCCCTCGTTCTCCAGCAGCCGAAAACGCTCGTCGGGTGTGGTCAGCAGCGGCGGACACAGCCCGCAGAGCACCTCCTTCGGGTGCTCGCGGAAGGTGTAGATAGCAGGCACCAGTCCTCGCGCTGCACCCAGTTGGCGCAGTTGCTCAAACAAGTAGCGGTGTCCTCGGTGCACGCCGTCAAAATATCCGATTGTTGCAATCATGAGGGGAATTATGAATTAAGAATTAAGAATTAAGAATTAAGAATTAAGAGGGCGTACGCTCTGAATTTTTAACATTAATTTCCATGAATTTACCATTAATTTCTCGAAAAATATTTTGGATAATTTGTGGGCGATTTGCGGAAATTAATGTTCAATAAAATGAATTATGAGGGCGTATGCTCTGAATTTTTAACATTAATTTCCATGAATTTACCGTTAATTTCTCAAAAAAACACACTATTTGACAATTTACTATTTAACGATTTACTATTTGCGGAAATTTATGTTCAATAAAAATCTCGGCTTGCATCGGGATTCTTTCCCGTAGTCCTTTCCGCCAACAAAGGTACTGCTTTTTGCTGACATATGCAAATTATTTCTT
>JALFGC010000089.1 GCA_022777485.1 Bacteroidales bacterium | reverse complement strand
AGGCAATGGACGCTGCATCCTGCATCGGCTGCGGTGCCTGCGCTGCCGCTTGCAAGAACGGCTCCGCTATGCTCTTCGTGGCAGCGAAAGTGTCGCAACTCGCACTCCTCCCGCAAGGCAAGGTAGAGGCTAAGCAGCGTGCAAAGAACATGCTGGCGAAGATGGACGAACTCGGCTTCGGCAACTGCACCAACACCGGTGCCTGCGCTGCCGAGTGCCCGAAGCAAGTATCGCTCGCCAACATCGCGCGCCTCAACCGCGAGTTCATCTGCGCGAAACTGAGCGACTAATGCTCTTACGATAAGCGAAGAGGCTGCCTAACAATCGTTGGGCAGCCTCTTTTTGTTAGCGGGTGAGGATGTCTGGGCGTGGGAAAATCTTAAAAATAGTACATTTTTGGGTTGGCTTTATCTTGCTATCGACCCACGGGAGACCCGCGGGAGACCCGCGAAAAACGCGCGATAGGGTCGCGGCAGGGGAAATCTTAATAATCGTATAGTTTAGCGGGAGGGAAAGATGGGGTAGGGAGGGGGTGAAAGAGGGTAAAGTCCTCGTAGGTCAATGCTCCTGAAAGATGAGTTGTGCGGCATTCTCGGCAGCAGGGGTGGTGCCCAAGCGGTGGGCGATGTCTTGGTAGGCTGTTTGCATGCTGCTGCGGTAGGCGGGGTCGGTTAGGAGACGGGTGAGTTCCTGCTCGATGTTGGTTTGGGTGAAGTAGCCGCCGACCAGTTCGCGGATGACTTTCCGCTCGGCAATCAGGTTGACCAAAGTGAAATGGGGAATGGAGAAAACGATGGGTTTGAGCCACATCAGGTGTTTGCTGCAAGCGATATGATATACAGCCACTTGCGGGCAGCCGAGCAAGGCTGTCTCGAGCGTTGCCGTGCCCGAGTTGACGATGGCGGCTTGGGCATGGGAGACTAAGCTGTAGGTGTCGCGTGTGCTGCGGATGTGCGTGTCGCGTAGGTAGGGTGCATAGAAATTGTCTTCGACGCCGGGAGCGGTTGCGACCACAATCTCGTAGTGTTCTCCCTGTTCGGCGTCGATTCGTTGCACTACGGCATTAGCGGCAGCCAGCATGGTGGGTAGGCATTTGCTGATTTCTCCCTTGCGGGAGCCCGGGAGGATGGCGATGGTCTGGTCGCGTGGGATGGACTCGTGGTGCGTTTCCCATTGGGTTATCTCCTCCGCCGTTGGGTTTCCTACATAGCGGCAATGGTATCCGTAGCGGGCGTAAAACGCGGGTTCAAAGGGGAAGATACCCAACACCTCGTCGCAGAGTCGGGCAATCTGATGAACGCGCCATGTCTTCCACGCCCAGACCTTGGGTGGGATGTAGTAGTAAATCTTGGTATTGGGCAGGTGCTTGCGGCAGAAAGCGGCAATCTTTAGGTTGAAGGAAGGATAGTCAATCAGCACGAGCACATCGGGGTTCCGGCTGAGCAGTGCAGCCTTGGCGGTGCGCATGTTCGTGCGAATCTTGCTGAGGTTTTGCAGCACCGCGACGACTCCCATATACGCCATCTCGCGGCAGTGGATGAGAATCTTGCAGCCCGCTTCGCGCATTCTGTCGCCGCCTAAGCCCGTGAAAGACGCCGCAGGGTCTCGCCTTCGCAATTCCGTTATTAGGTGTGCCGCATGCAAATCACCCGACGCCTCGCCTGCTATCAGAAAATACCGCATAGTCTTTTTTTGACTCCGTTAATGATCGTTGATTCTCCGTTAAAGACCGTTAAAAGGTCGTTAAGTTCTCCCTTAATTGTCGTTAATTGTTCGTTAATTCCACTATCAACCCTAAACTCTTTATAAGGAAACGATGACGCTGGCAATCATGTAGGGAAGTGCACCGATGAGGATACCCTTGCTCAGCCGCCAACTCTCGGTGGTATAGAAAAGGAAGACGAGTGCCAGATTGGGAAATACGCTAACTAACAGCAGTTTGCTCCATACTCCGCTCACGCCGTAACGCAGCGTCTCCAACGCCGTCCAGAGGTGCATGGTCTCGATGTAGCCAATCCCGAAAGCCGCAGGAAGGAGCAGACCGATGAGTATGCCAATCCAGAGTTTATCAAAGCGTTCCATCGCGCGTCAGGTCTATGCTCACCGACTGAATGCTGATGTAGCCGTGCGCCAAAGCCCACATATCGGTGTCCTCGGCATCGGGCTCTTCGTTGACATACTGCCCTGTCATCGTGTAGAAAGTGCCGCCGTTTTCGTCGGTGTGGGTGAGGAACTCCTTTTCCCAGTGTCCCGCACACTGCCTGCACCACTTGGTGCCGACTATCTCTCCCACGGGTGCATTCACATTCACGCACTCGTTGCGCACAAATCCGCGCTGCAACAGCATTTTTGTGATGGGGAGGATGTACGGACGGAACGGCTCGAAATCCGCCTCCATGGCGTGGTCGTCGAGCGAGAAACCGATAGCGGGTACGCTGTGTTCCGCGCCTACGAAGCATGCACCCATTGTGCCGGAATAGACGATGTTGACTGAGCAGTTGTTGCCGTGGTTGATACCGCTGACGAGCAAATCGACTTTCTTTCCCGCGAAGAGCACCTCCAAAGCGAGTTTCACACAGTCGGCGGGGGTGCCGTTGGAGGTGTAGATATCCAGTCCGTCCTCGTGTTTGATGTGTTGCAATCGCAGTTCTTTGGTAACGCTTATGCAGGCACCGTGTCCGCTGCGTGCGCTATCCGGCGCCACCACGGTAACATGCCCGATTTGGCGCATTTCCTCTATCAAGGTCAGCAGCCCGCGTGTGCCCCAACCGTCGTCGTTGGTTATGACTATCTCCATAAAATACAATTGGTATTATTAAAATAGGACGCGGATTGCACCGCGTCCTTAATATTAGCATAGTGCATGTACTATCTCTATCACCTTGCCTGCCAGAGCGTCGGCTTCTTCCATGGTTGCCGCCTCTGAATAGACGCGGATAATCGGCTCAGTGTTGCTCTTGCGCAGGTGTACCCATCCGTCGGCGAAGTCAATCTTCACGCCGTCTTTGTCGTTCACGCGCTCGTCCTTGTAGAGTTCCTTCACCTTAGCGAGGATAGCGTCTACATCAATCTCGGGCGTGAGGTCAATACGATTCTTGGAAATGCAGTAGTTGGGGTAGGTAGCGCGCAGTTCGCTCACGGTGCAACCTTTATGTGCTAAGTGGCTGAGGAACAGTGCGATACCTACGAGTGCGTCGCGTCCGTAGTGGCTGGCGGGATAGATGACGCCGCCGTTTCCTTCGCCTCCGATGACCGCGCCCGTTGCCTTCATCTCGGTGGTAACATTCACTTCACCGACCGCCGAAGCGCTGTAGTTGCCTCCGTGTGCGCGGGTAACATCGCTGAGCGCGCGTGTGGACGACATGTTGCTGACGGTGTTGCCCGGTGTGTGGCTTAGGACATAGTCTGCCACGCTGACCAAGGTGTACTCTTCGCCAAACATCTCGCCGTTCTCGCAGATGATAGCCAAGCGGTCCACATCGGGGTCAACGACAAAGCCCACATCTGCCTTGCCGCTCTTGAGCAGGTCGCTTATCTCCGTCAGGTGCTGTGGTAGCGGCTCGGGGTTGTGCGGGAAATGCCCGTTGGGCGTGCAGTTGAGTTCGATGATGTTCTTCACGCCCAAGGCACGCAGGATGGCGGGGATGGCGATACCGCCGACCGAGTTGACGCAGTCGATAGCCACGGTGAAGTTTTTCGCCGCGATGGCTTCTTTGTCCACCAGCGCCAGATTCAGCACATTCTCAATGTGGTATGGCAGGTAGTCTTTCTCACATACATGTCCCAATACATCCACTTCGGCGAAGGTGAAGTCCTCTTTCTCAGCAATTGCCAACACACCCTTTCCCTCTGCGTCGTTGAGAAACTCGCCCTTCTCGTTGAGCAGTTTCAGTGCGTTCCACTGCTTGGGGTTGTGTGAGGCGGTCAAGATGATACCCCCCGCAGCACCTTCTCCCACTACGGCGAGTTCCGTGGTCGGTGTGCTTGCCAAACTGATGTTTACCACATCGTAGCCCATTCCCATCAGGGTGCCACTCACAATCTGGTACACCATTTCGCCCGATATACGCGCGTCTCTGCCCACAACAATCTTGTTGTTATCGGGCAGTGCTGCGCGACGCTGCGTGGCGTATGCAGCCGTGAAACGCACGATATCCACAGGATTCAGTCCATCACCCACGCGACCCCCTATCGTGCCGCGAATACCGGAAATACTCTTCACTAAACTCATAATGTATAAGGATTAAAATGTTAGTTAGCAGTGTTTTATGGTTTTACTTTCATCTTCAAATCATAGCCATAGGGTTTCACATTTCGCATGGCGGCGGAAAAACCTTGCTTGCTCGGCACAATCATTTTGCACTCCGAGTCGGGATACCGCATTAGCCCAATCGCGACCTGCCACCCTACGCAGGATGTGTTGTTGTCTCCGTAGCCGTCGTACTTGAACTCCGTGGGGTAGGGCGCGTCGTTGGTGTTCCATGTGCTGGTGGTATCGGAGTCGTCTGTCAGTTCGTACTCCTTGTAGCGCATTAGGATGGTCTCGCCGCCGCTCAGTTTGTCCATCTTTATGGTATCCCCCGCTGCGTTCACATACACCGAATCGCCACGGCGTACAAGATGGAAGTACAAATCGTCGTATCCCGCCACGCGGTAGTAGTCTTTCTCGCCCCACACATAATCGTCCCCGGGCCACTCTTCGAGCACCTGAATTCCCATGCGGGAGATATAGTTCGCTATCAGTTTGTCCTCTTTCTCACGCTGTGAGGAGTAACTGTTTTGCTCACAACCTGTTGCAAGCAGAAGCCCGCACATGCAAACCCATCCAAATAGTACCTTTTTCATTGATTACCAAATACTTATTTCCAATAAAACATTTTCGTAAGCGGGCACATCTTCCGTCCCCATCATGCCATATGCTGCATACCAAGGAGCCACTATTTTTACTTTTGTTCCGCGGTGCCACTCGCTGATATTCATCTCGATACACATCGGTAACTCGTTTCTTCCTATGCGGTACTCTTGCTCCGTGTCCAGCAATAATCGGCCGTTTAGCGCATAGATTTTGATATGCAGCCGCCACACTTCATCTTTCTGTGGGCTATTGCCTTGCTCATCCCCTTTCTCCACTATGCACACCCATGCGTTGCTAAACGGCATTTGGGCAAAGCGTTCAGCGTCCTCCACGCCCTGCACATACCTTAGCACTTCTTCGTCTGCAGCTATTGCCAGACGCTGGTTCATCTCCATTCGTGCTAAGGTGGTGCTATCTGTCTCCGGCTTCGTGCCACTTCGCTGACTCGGGCGCTGAGGTCCTCTGCCTCCGCAACCGCTTAGTGATAGCAACAAGCACATCCACAAAAAGCATACCAATCGGCTCATTCTCTGCATTTCCATGCTGCTTACCGTCCCGTTTTATTGGTCTTTTTCTTTATCGATTGCCTCCAATCGCGATTTTCTGTATTCCGAAGGTGTCATGCCGTAGGTCGCTTTGAAGCACTTCGCAAAATACCGCGAGTCGTTCATTCCGACCATGTATGTTACTTCTGTGATATTGTAGTTCTTCTGCTCCAGCAACTGTGCCGCCCGCTTGATACGCATTTCGCGGATAAACTCTACAGGGCTCAGACCCGTCAGGCTCTTCAATTTATTGAAGAAAACCGTTCTACCCATACCCATATCGTCCACCAACTCATCCACGGTAAGTGTGTTGTTGTCCATCTGCTTATCCATGATATTCAGCAGTTTAGCCAAGAACGAATCTCCTTTCAACTCATCATCGGATGTTTGTGGGTCTAAGCGCATCAGGCGCTGACGATAACTTGCCTCCAATATCTGCCGCTGCTTAATCAGGTTCTTCACTCGTGCCCGCAGGTACTCTGGTTCAAACGGTTTGGTTACATAGTCATCCGCGCCTTCTTGCATTGCTTGCAGACGGCTTTCTATGGCCGATTTGGCACTTAACAAAATGACGGGTACATGCGTCAGGTCTGCCGATTGCTTCAGGTGCTTGGTCAGTTCCAGACCGTCCATGTTGGGCATCATCAGGTCGGTAATCACCACATCGGGAATGTCTTGTTCTATGGCTTTCAGTGCTTCTATGCCATCCGACGCCATTTTTACACGGTAGTCGCCGCCCAAGATATTGCTCAGGAAGGTGCGCATGTCTTCGTTATCGTCCACTACCAGCACCATCCTGCGCTTGTCTTGTTGACCTTCTATTTCTGCAAGTTTCTCCTCAAAAGTCTCCTTTGGTGTAATCGAAGTGCTGGTGCTCGTATCATCTACTACGATATCCGCTTCCTGTCCGAAATGCTCGGTTCCGCGTTGGAACAGCACTGTGAATGTAGAGCCCTTGCCCACCTCGCTATCTATCTCGATATAGCCGTGGTGCAAATCAACCAACTCCTTGATGAGGTTCATCCCAATTCCGGTACCGGTATTGTTGTTTTGGTTGCTCAACTCGTTGTTGCTTGAGAATCGCTCAAACAGCACACTGCGTTTCTCCATAGGGATACCGATACCTTCATCCTTCACCATTAACATGACATATCCGGGTTTCTCGTCCACTACCACGGTGATTTGCTTTCCTGCAGGCGTAAACTTAAACGCATTACTCAATAGGTTAAAGAGGATGGTATCTACGCGACCTCTATCTACCCATACCGTGCTATCTTTTGCTTTTTTCTCAATGGTGAAGTTGATATGCTTGTCATACGCTTCCTTCTTGAAGTTCGCGCAAGTGTCGTCCACCAACAAGCCTAAGTTACTTTTTTGCACTTTCAGCCGCATTTTGTTGTTCTGAATCTTGCGGAAATCCAGCAACTGGTTCACCATTCTCAGCATGCGTTGGCTATTGCTCAGCACAATCTCCAATTGCCCGCGCACGCCGTTGGACAGGCGCTCTGTATTCAGGATGTTTGTTACCGGTCCGATAATCAGCGTCAGCGGAGTGCGCAACTCATGGCTGATGTTCGTGAAGAATCGTAACTTGATGTCTGTTACCTGCTGCTCTACCTTTATTTTTTGCTGCAGCATGTTACGGCTCCATACTACATACCCAATAGCGGCAATAATTACCACTAACCCTATGACATACAGACATATAGCCCACCAACTGCTCCACACCGAAGGTCTTACATATATTGGAATCACCACCTCATTCGCTACATCCATGCCTTCACGATTGGTCGAACGAACATGCAGTGAGTATTTGCCATGCCCCAAATTGCTGAATATCAGTTTTCGTTGGTCAAACACTTCCGTCCATTCATTCCGTAGTCCCTCCATCTTATACGAGTAGGAAATCTTGTCTGCGCCTATGTATTCTAATGCGGCATACTCCACCCCTAAAGTCTCTCCATGGTCTATCTCTATGGGTTCCCTAAGGTCTAATTTCTTACCCCTCGCGTGGCAGCAGATAATCTGCAAGGGAGGTATAGAATTCGTGGAGCGAACGGCATTTGGGTCAAAACTGCAATAACCGTCTGTGTAGCCGAACAGGATTACACCATCTGTTTGGCGAACGGCCTTAGCCTCTGTAAACCAAGCGTTTGCATGGCCATCCAGCGCATTGAAATACTTGCATTCGCCGGTCGCCATATTCACCTGTGTGATGTCTTTTTCCGAGCAGAACCATATATTTTCTCCATCGCCCGTCATGCTCATTACGATATCCTGCATGGTGTTGATGCGCTGAATGCTCGAGTCATTGTTGCTTACATCGAGCACCCGCAACCCTCCGCCGAAGGTGCCTATCCATAGTTTCCCTTGACCGAAATGCAGTGCCCGAACATCATAGCATGGGATTAACTTGCTGCTCTGATTCTGCAAATCTACGCGTAGCAAGCCTTTGGTTGTTCCGCCCCATAATATGCTGTCTTGCAAGAGCAATGTACGCACATTCAAACCTTTCCCAACAACAATAGGTTTTTCGTAACTTCCTGTAGATGAACGGAATGGCAGTATGTTTATTCCGTCTCCATATGTCGCCACATACAAGGTCCCGTCTGCTCCTTCGACCATGTCATAGATGTTCGGGTGGGTTGTGGCCATGTGTGTTCCGTTAGAGCCCAGCAAGCCTTTGCCTTTTGTCCCGTACAGTCGCCCGTGAAGCCCATCCAAACCGCAGTAGATACGCCATCTGTTCTTCACAATCTTTTGTATCTCTCCGTTCGATAGAGGTACGAAGGCGCGAACTTCCCCAATATCTTTCCATGACTTGCGCAGATCATGCAAGGTGTAAGGCTGAGGCTCCATGTTGATACACTCCACACCCCCATCGTATGTTGCTACCCACATCATACCTTCCCTATCCACATACGCGGTGTGAATCATATTGGTTAGCATGCCCTCAAGGGGATTTACCAATCGGTCTTTCTCAGGGTCGTAATAACTCCATCCGCCGCCTGTCGGATTCACCCATGTCCTGCCAAACCTATCCTCCAACACTATCAAGTTCTCGTCCAGTTGACCCGCGTAGCGGCTGTCGATGGTCGGCGTAAAATGTTTCCATTTGCCATCCCGATAGCGGCTAATCCCCTCTTTTTCAGTAACTTGCCATGCTATACCGTTCCCGTCTACTAACAACACCTCGTGCTTTCTTTCCAATTGCTCTTGCATTTCGGCGGGAATCTCCTCTTCCATCCGCTCGCTCATCACCTGACGACTCTTGTCCAGCATATAGAAGTGGCGGTCATAGGTCATCCACCACAATTGCTCATCCTCATCCTCAAAGAGTAAGTCCACGCGGTTGTTCACCTGCGCCTCCTCATCATTAGACATCGCTTTGAAAACAAGGAAGTTATAGCCATCAAACCGATTCAGTCCGTCCCAAGTGCCAAACCACATGTACCCTTGTCGGTCTTGAAGTATCGACATCACCGTTTTTTGGCTCAGTCCATCCTCTACCGAGTAGTGCTTCACCTGGTAGTGCTCTGTTTTCTCGGCATACCCGAACACGGCTCCGATAAGCCATAACATACACAATAGCAATCCGTTGCGCCATCTTTCGTGTGTCCGTTTCCAAGCAATATGTCTCATGTGTGTGTCTTAAATAATAAAGTTAAGTTCTGCTTTTCTGCGAGTTCTGTCGCCCAATATCACTTCGCGTGCTCTGCCAGCCCCTCTAAGTATCGTCCGTAAGCCGTTTTCATCTCTTTGCCCAGCGCAGCCAGCGTCTCAGTGCTTATCCACCCGTTGCGCCATGCTATCTCCTCGATACAACTTACATAGAAACCCTGGCGATTCTGTATCGTCGCGATGAAGTTCCCCGCTTCCAGCAGGCTGTCGCAGTTCCCGGTATCCAGCCATGCAAAGCCACGACCAAACAACTTCACTTTCAGCGTCCCTTCTGTCAAGTACATCTTGTTTAGGTCTGTTATCTCATACTCTCCGCGGGCACTCGGCTCCAAAATAGCGGCTTTCTCGCAAACGCTCTTGTTGTAGAAATACAAGCCGGGAACGGCATAGCGGCTCTTCGGCTGAGAAGGCTTCTCTTCAAGGCTCAGCACATGCCCCTCGCTGTCAAACTCTACCACGCCATAGGCGCGAGGGTCGCTCACTTCGTAGCCAAAGATACATGCTCCGGCATGGCCTCCTTCTACATCGGCTACGGCCTCACGCAACATCTTGCTGAAACCCTGACCATAGAACATGTTGTCGCCTAATATCAGACACCCGGGCTCGCCATTCAAAAACTCCCGACCCAAGACAAAGGCCTGCGCCAAACCGTTCGGAACTTCCTGTATCTTGTATTCTATCTGCATTCCAATACGGCTTCCATCGCCTAACAACTCCCGAAACATCGGTAAATCGCGGGGGGTGGATATCACCAAAACCTCCCGTATGCCCGCCAACATCAATGTAGATAACGGATAGTAAATCATCGGCTTATCATACACCGGCATAATCTGTTTGCTAATCGCTTTGCTTAATGGGTACAAACGCGTCGCGCTGCCTCCCGCTAAAATAATTCCTTTCATATTCTTAACAATTAAATATCTATCGTTTATAACTATTCCCCAATTGGAAGTAACTCTTAATTACTAATTGAAGAAACCGCCTGCAAAGATACAAAAAAAAATCCTCATTTCCAAATTTTTTGACAAAAATCAACCAATTGGTGCAGAAATATACACCAATTCAACAAATCTTCATGTCTGCCTACTCGAAAAGGAGACCGTGCTATAATGCCATTTTGTTAGTACTTCTCCTGTTTTTCATGCCAAAATGCTACTGGAGACTTTGACTTGAAATTTAGCGGACTTTATCGAGACCATGTCGAGACCTTAACTCGATGATATCAAATAGCATTCTGTAAGGAAATCCGCTAAATAATCGACAATAAGTTGTTTTCGCGCGCACGCGCGATAAATAATTAAGTAGAAGGGTAAACAGGAAGCCTTATAAGAGCAACCTAACGGAATAAACAGTATCTGACTTTCAATCTTAAAAATTACCAAAAAATAACTACTACTGAAAATCAGTAACTTACAAAGAAAACGCAAAAAATCTTCGCAAAAATTTGGTCATGTCAAAAAAAAGCAGTAATTTTGCACCCGCTTTCGAGAAAGAAACTACTTCTCAAAGCATTTGACCGAGCAAATCTAAGTAGAACCATCGAATGATGTTCTAATTTTTTTGCGCCAAAGTCAAATAATGCTCTCTGAAAAACCTGATTTCCAAGTAATACTGAAAATCAGTAAGTTACGAAGAAAATGTAAAAAAGTTGCTTAAAAATTTGGTCATGTCAAAAAAAAGCAGTAATTTTGCACTCGATTTCGCGCTCAACATCTGATGAGCCTACAAAATCAACAGGCAACAGAGCCTTGTGGTCTTTGAAAGATTGAAACAATTTAGTGTAGTACAAGAACAGGAAACGATATATAATATATATTGTATATTGTAACAGAAGTTCCCGTTAATTAAGTACACAATAAATGGTTAGGAATGTAAGGAGAAGGAATGGAGAGCAATCTTAATTCTTAATTCTTAATTCTTAATTAAGGAAGTAATCGTTTTGGGCTAAGGAAATAAATTTTTATATTACAACGAAGAGTTTGATCCTGGCTCAGGATGAACGCTAGCGACAGGCCTAACACATGCAAGTCGAGGGGCAGCGCGTAGAGTAGCGATACGATATGGCGGCGACCGGCGCACGGGTGCGTAACAGGTGTGCAATCTGTCCATAATCGGGGAATA
>JALFGC010000086.1 GCA_022777485.1 Bacteroidales bacterium | reverse complement strand
GACGACGGATTTTGAATTTAACGTGACGAACAATGTGGTCCAGAAGGAGCGTTTCCGCTACTTCATCAAAGTGCCGGAGCTTGCCGCCTTCTATAATGAAATCACGGACTACCGCACGGCGGAGGATGTGGGCGTTGACCGCCCTGCCAAGAACGAGATACTGCACCACATACCGCCCACGCCGGAACAGGAGGACTTCATACAGAAGCTGATGCAGTTCGCCAAGACGGGCGATGCCACACTTCTGGGCAGGCTGCCGCTTTCGGAAACGGAGGAAAAGGCGAAGATGCTTATCGCCACGGACTATGCCCGCAAGATGGCACTCGACATGCGTATGATAGACCCGAATTATGAAGACCACCCCGACAACAAGGCGAGCCACTGTGCCAAGATGATCGCGGAGTATTACCAAAAATACGACGCGCAGAAGGGAACGCAGTTCGTATTCTCGGATTTGGGTACATACCAGCCGGGCGACGGGTGGAACGTCTATTCGGAAATCAAGCGCAAACTGACGGAGGGTTACGGCATACCGCCAAGCGAGGTGCGCTTCATTCAGGAGTGCAAGACCGACAAGGCGCGGAAGGCGGTGATAGATGCCATGAACGCCGGAACGGTGCGCGTGCTGTTCGGCTCCACCTCCATGCTCGGCACGGGTGTGAACGCGCAGAAAAGGTGTGTGGCAATCCATCATTTGGACACGCCGTGGCGACCGTCCGACCTGCAACAGCGTGACGGACGCGGAGTTAGAGCCGGGAATGAGATAGCCAAGCATTTCGCCGGGAACAACGTGGATGTAATCATCTACGCAGTGGAGAAGTCACTGGACAGCTACAAGTTCAACCTCCTGCATTGCAAGCAGACTTTCATCAGCCAGCTTAAAAGCGGTGCGATGGGTGCACGTACCATCGACGAGGGGGCTATGGACGAAAAATCGGGCATGAACTTCTCGGAGTATATGGCGTTGCTCTCCGGCAACACCGATCTGTTGGACAAGGCGAAACTTGAAAAGCGTATTGCATCGCTCGAAGGGGAACGCAAGTCGTTCAACAAGGGCAAGCGTGATTCGGAGTTCAAACTGGAGTCAAAGACCGGCGAGCTGCGTAACAACACGGCTTTCATAGATGCCATGACGGAGGACTGGAACCGCTTCCTTTCGGTGGTGCAGACCGACAAGGAGGGCAACCGCCTTAATATGATAAAGGTGGACGGTGTGGATTCCGCCGATGAGAAGGTCATCGGAAAGCGTTTGCAGGAGATAGCGAAAAACGCCACTACAGGCGGGCTTTACACGCAGATCGGAGAACTTTACGGTTTTCCGATAAAGGTGGTGAGCGAAAGGATACTCAAAGAGGGATTGGAGTTCACCGACAACCGCTTCGTGGTCGAGGGGAATTACAAGTACACCTACAACAACGGGCATTTGGCGATGGCTGATTCGATGGCTGCCGCCCGCAACTTCTTGAATGCGATTGAGAGAATACCCTCCATCATCGACCAGTATAAGGCGAAGAATGAGGTCTTGGAGAGGGAGATACCGCAGTTACAGGAGATAGCGGGCAAGGTGTGGAAAAAGGAGGCCGAGCTGAAGCAGTTGAAGTCTGAACTCGCCGCCCTCGACCGCAAGATACAGCTGGAACTTGCGCCGCCAACGCCCGAAATCGCCGAAAAGGAGAACGAGGGGCAGCAGGTCAAGTCCAAAGCGGAATACGCGCAGAACAGGCAGGCGCAGTATCCCGAAGATACATCGCCGCAGATACGCAGTCCTGTGGATAGTATCGTTGACAACCATGTCATAATCGGGCATACGGGGCTGTATGCCAAGGAGGAAACCCGGTCCAAAGGATTGAAAATATAACCTTAGGAATTTTGGCTCACCTGCAAAGTTCCGTGTTTAAGTTATCCAAAGATCTTATAGATTCTATACATGAAGAAGGTATAGTCGCTTACACCTCGTAGTTGGGATCTAAAAGTTTTGATCTTTGAGTTTAGAGATTCAGCGCCTGCGTT
>JALFGC010000009.1 GCA_022777485.1 Bacteroidales bacterium | reverse complement strand
GAACAATCTCTAAATACTTGCCGGATGTGACGATTAAGCAATCAGAAATCCCCTATCGCTCTAAAAAATAAACATAAATACAATAACTAAAAATCAAAAACAAATCATGAAAAAAATTACTCTTTTACTGTCCGCCATGCTATTAGCATTAGCGACAAACTTGTGGGCTGCAACAACAGACACTCTCGCCATTGACTTTGAGAGCAAGGAGGCTACCACCTACACTGATTGGACATTAACCAATCTGCTAACTCAACAAAAAAATTCTGCTGTAAAAGCACCCGAAGGTAGTTATTTTGGTATTACTAATGAGACGCAAACAGCCTCTGCCCAAACAAAGAAGGTTGTAGCAAAGCCCGTTTCAATCTCGTTTTCAGTATCAAAATTGACAACCAACAAAACAGAATCCAGTTGGAAGATACAAGTGTCAAGCGATGCTAAAACTTGGACTGATGTAAAAACTGTTTCTGCTTCTTCGATGGATAAAGGTACTTGGGTGGATGTTTCACAAGATTTGAGCAGTTACTCAAATGTTTATGTACGGGTATACTATACAGGGTCTACCGCTAAACGAACAATTGATAATATCGTTTTGACCTACAAGTCCGCGACTACGGCTCCCCTCACCGCCATCACCATCAGCATTCCTGAAAATGTACAACTGAAGAAAGAATACATCGTAAGGACAGGTTTTGACGTAACAGGTATAAAAGCAGTTGCCACATACGAAGGTGTTTCGGAAGGAGAGGATGTAACGGAAGATGTTACTTGGACAATTGACCCCGAAATCTTTGAAACGGTAGCGGAAGATGATTCTGTTAAGGTAAAGGCATCTATTGGTGAGATGATGAGTAATGAACTCAAAATCACCGGCATCACTGTCCGCGACTTGTACACATACACCATCACATGGTTAGATAAGAACGAGACCTTTAAAACTACCACTGTAACAGAGGGTGATGCGCTCGTACTTCCTGCCACCAATCCGACCTGCGAGACGAAAGAGTTTGTAGGCTGGACAGCATTGGAGACCATTCCCGAGAATGCTACCATAGAAGAAATGGCTTTCGTTAACGGAACCACTATCCCCGTAGCAGATGCCACCTACCGCGCTGTTTTTGCAAAATCACAAGTAGTGGGTGCTGCTGAATGGCAATTGGTTACAACCGCAGAAGACCTGAAGGCAGGCATGAAATTGCTGATTGCCTCCACAAGTAAGAATGTCGTGGCTGGTGCTATTGCAACTGGCAATACTTACATGGGAACAGTAGCAGCAACGTTTGCGAATAATGTCTGCACTCCCACTGCAGCAGGTGCAGTGGAACTGACATTAGGTGGAACAAGTGCCGCATGGACGCTAACCAATGCCGAAGGTCAATTGCTCGGTGCTACAGCCGTAAAGAAGGTAGCATGGGGTAGCGGTACCACCACATGGACTATCTCTATTGATAATAATAGCAACGCTACCATCCAAAATACCACAGATGCAAATGGACGATTCTTGTACAATGTAAATGACACTCGTTTTACGACATATACTTCTAACACAAGTGCAAGCATGGTACTTCCTCAGTTGTACAAGTGGGGACAGAGCCAATCATACTCCGAGTTTAGTTTCACTTGCCCCTCTACACCATCTGATATAGAGAGTATATCTTTGCCTGCCACCACCGTACAAAAGACCATCGAGAACGGACAACTCATCATCCTCCGTGATGGCGTGAAGTACAACGCAATGGGTGTACGGTTGCAATAATGCAGAATAGTCTTTCCATACGCGGGAAAGGGCTTTCCCGCGTATGGAAACAAGGATAAAATCCCCTATGCTACGGGGTGCGGTTTACGAAATTTGTACTTTGTAAATCGGATGTCGTAAATTAGGGGGTTGCCAGCCGTTTCGGTCGCGTGAGCGAGTGGGCGGTTGATGAATAATGATGTTAATTTTTTTATTTTGTTTTGAAAATTAGAAGAGAGAGTTCGTCGTGAGACGCGCTCTCTCTGTTTGTGAGGGCAGTTCTATTCATATCGAACGCAGGTGGAGAACGGATTTTGCAAAGCGGACTTGCGTTTTTTAGAATAGTATTTGCGTATATGGGAAATTTTTTGTACCTTTGCAACCGTTTTGAGGTCAAGGATGAGATGGTGCGCGGGAGGCGTGGAAATGACTCGAAAAAATGAAGTGAAACGGCGTTCGTGAGTATGAAAATAGCATTCTGCACATTGGGTTGTAAGTTGAACTTTGCGGAGAGCAGCGCGATAGGCAAGGCGTTGCTTGGGCAGGGGCATGTGCGCGCGAAGCAGGGCGAGGCGGCGGATGTGGTGGTGCTGAACACCTGTTCGGTGACGGATGCGGCAGACCACAAGGGCCGGCAGGCGATTCATCGCCTGCGCAGGCAACACCCGCAGGCGGTGCTGATAGTAACAGGCTGCTATGCCGAACTGAAGGGGCAGGAGATTAAGGCAATGCCCGAAGTGGATTATGTGCTGGGGGCAAACGAGAAAGAGCGGGTGGTGGAGATAATTAGGACATTGGATGAAGGATTAAGGATAAAGGATAAAAGACAGAATAGTACCGACTCTGAAACCTCAGAGACAAAGGTAATAAGTCCTTCATCCTGTGTCCTTCATCCTTCCTCCAAGCATGAGACTTTCTTCCCTGCTTGTTCGTGGGATGATAGGACGCGGTGCTTCCTGAAAGTGCAGGATGGGTGTAACTATTTCTGCACCTATTGCACTATCCCTTTGGCGCGCGGGTGGTCGCGGAATGCGTCTATTGCAGACATCGTGGCGCAGGCGGAGCAGGCGCTACGAGATGGGGCGAGAGAGATAGTACTCACAGGGGTGAATATCGGCGACTTCGGGCGCAGCACAGGGGAACGGTTTATCGATTTGCTGCGGGCGTTGGATGAGTTAGGGACCCTCCCCATCCCTCCCTACAAGGGAGGGAGTAGGGAAAATAGTTTCGACTCTGATACCTCAGAGACGAAGGTAATCAGTCCTTCATCCTGTGTCCTTCATCCTTCATCCTATCCTTACCGTCTTCGTATCTCCTCTTGCGAGCCGAACCTGCTGACGGACGAGGTGATTGACTTTGTGGCGAACAGTAAGCATTTTGCACCGCATTTCCATATCCCCTTGCAGTCGGGCAGCAACGAGGTACTGAAGATTATGCACCGGCATTACGACCGCGAGTTGTTCGCCGAACGGGTGGCGCATATCCGCGAGCGAATGCCTAATGCGTTCATCGGCGTGGATTGTATGGTGGGCGTGCGCGGCGAGACCGAGGAGCGATGGGAGGACTACTTGGCGTTTGTTAAGCAACTGGATGTGAGTCAGTTGCATGTGTTTACCTATTCGGAGCGGGCGAACACGCGCATGCTGGAGATGGACCTATATGTGGTGCCGAAGAAAGAGCGTGAGCGCAGGAGCAAAATACTGCATGCGGTGAGCGCGGAGAAGTTGCAGGCGTTCTACGCGAAGCACCAAGGCGAGGAGGCGACGGTGCTGTGGGAAGGAAAGAAAGATAATGGCATGATGGCGGGCTTCACCGAGAACTACATCAAAGTGCATTCCCCCTACGACAAGGCGAAAGTGAATACGTTTGAGGTGGTGAGGATATAGGTTAGTGGTTAGTGGTCAGTGGTTAGTGGTTAGTGGTTAGTGGTTAGTGGTCAGTGGTCAGTGGTTAGAGTGGAGAGTGCTCAGAGCAGTGGCTCTCATAATTCATAATTGATAAAAGGTCTGTTTTTATGAAGAGTTTTTTCTCATTAAAGGAAGTGTTTGCTCCTAAGTTGTTTACAGGCATGAGAGGCTACAACAAGGAGCGTTTCCTGCAAGACGCAGTGGCAGGAATCATTGTCGGTATTGTGGCTATCCCGCTGGCAATCGCCTTCGGTATCTCATCTGGCGTGGGTCCTACGGAGGGTTTGATAACGGCGATTATTGCGGGTTTCATCATCTCTGCATTCGGCGGCAGCAAGGTGCAGATAGGGGGTCCGACGGGTGCGTTTATTGTGATTATCTACGGCATTATCCAACAGCATGGGCTGGCAGGACTGCTAATAGCCACTATCATGGCGGGTATCTTGCTAATTCTCATGGGCGTATTCCAGTTGGGAAATGTCATCAAGTTCGTGCCTTATCCTGTGATTATCGGCTTTACGGCGGGTATCGCGGTAACCATCTTCACGACGCAGATGAACGACCTCTTCGGCTTGGGTATCACCGACGCGCCGGCGGACTTCATCCACAAGTGGATGTGCTATGCCGAGCATTGGCAGGATGTAAACTGGTGGGCGTTCGGGATAGGGATTTTGTCGCTGGCGCTGATTATCGCTACGCCGTTTGTGAGCAAGAAAATCCCCGGTTCGCTGGTGGCTATCGTGGTGATGACGCTGGCGGCATGGCTGCTGAAGCGCTTTGCGGGCGTGGAGGGTATCACGACCATTGCAGACCTCTACTCGCTGCCGCATGGCATTCCCGCGCCGCACCTGCCATCGCTGGAGTTGGCGGAGGGGCAGACGCTGCTCTCGTTGGTGCAAGACCTCTTCCCCTCGGCGTTCACGATAGCCATGCTGGGTGCTATTGAGTCGCTATTGTCGGCAATGGTGGCGGATGGTGTGATTGGCGATAAGCACAACTCCAACACCGAGTTGATAGCGCAAGGCGTGGCGAACGTGGTAGTGCCGTTCTTCGGCGGCATTCCTGCGACGGGCGCTATTGCTCGCACGATGACCAACATCAACAACGGTGGTCGCACGCCCGTGGCAGGTATTGTGCATGCGATAGTGCTGCTGCTGGTGCTGCTGTTCTTGGGCGAGTTGGTCGGGATGATTCCGATGGCATGCTTGGCGGGCGTGCTGGTGATGGTCAGTTACAACATGTCGGGCTGGCGTTCCTTCCTCTGGATGGCGCACGCGCCGAAATCTGATTTCATCGTGATGTTGGTTACCTTTGTGCTGACGGTGATTTTCAACCTGACGGTGGCTATTGAGGTGGGCTTGCTGCTGGCGGTTATCCTTTTCATCAAGCGTACCAACGAAGCAACGGTCATCCGCTCGTTCTCCCATGAACTCGACCCCTCGAAGAACAACGATGTGCGGCTGCACGGCGATGACCTTGCTATGCTCCATATCCCGCACCACACCGATGTGTACGAGATAGATGGTCCGTACTTCTTCGGTATTGCCAACAAGTTCGACGAGATAAGCCGCCGTATCGGGCAGGATGACCTGAAGGTGCGGATTATCCGTATGCGCAAGGTGTCGTTCATCGACTCAACGGGTATCCACAACTTGGAGCAACTGTATCTGCGTTCGAAGCACTGCGGCATTCAGTTGGTGCTGTCGGGTGTGAACCACCATGTCTTCCATACGCTGGAGAAAGCGGGGCTGGTGGAAATGATTGGCAGGCAGAATATCCGCGACCATATCAACGGTGCCTTGTCGCGCGCGGCAGAGTTGGTGGGCGAGGAACCGGAGAAACACCGTCATGTGCGTACCAATGGTGTCGTAGAAGCAGCAGAAGACGTTAAAAATCAATAAAAAACGGTCTTTTGCTTGTATATCTCGAAAAAAATGTGTACCTTTGTGCGCTTTTCCACAAAGGTACACTTTTTTGTATCAAAAATGTGTTCTAATCATTTATCATGAGGGAGCATTAAACCATGAAAGAGTTTGAGATAAAGGCGCAGGTGCGTGCCTGCCAATGGGATGAATTGAGTCCCGAGCAACAGCGATTGATATCAGTAGCCAAAGAGCAGACGGAGCGTTCCTATTGTCCGTATTCGCATTTCCATGTGGGAGCAGCAGCGGAGTTGGGGAACGGCACGGTCGTTCGCGGCTGCAACCAAGAGAATGCCGCCTTTCCGAGCGGGTTGTGCGCAGAGCGTACCGCGCTTTTTGCTGCGGGGGCGGAGTATCCCGATGAGCCTGTGAAGCGGCTGGCAATTGCCTGCTTCCACGAGGGCGCTTTCCTGCCCAATGCTGGTTCGCCCTGCGGCGCCTGCCGACAGGTGATGGTGGAGACCGAGAAGCGGAGCAAACAACCGATGGAGGTGCTGCTCTACGGCACGAAAGAGACACTGATTTTCCACTCTGCCGCCGACCTTCTGCCGCTCGTGTTCGATTCTATTTAAGATTTCCTTTTCCCTTGAAGTTTATTAAGAAAATAGACATCTATCTGCTCAAGAATTTTCTTGGGCTGTTTGTGGCTACTTTCTTCATTTGTATCTTCATCCTGCTGATGCAGTTTGTGTGGATGCATGTGAAGGATTTGGTCGGTAAGGGCGTGGAAGTGAGCGTGCTGGCAGAGTTCTTTGTTTACGCGGTGGCGAGCGTGGTGCCGCTGGCATTGCCGCTGGCGATACTGCTGGCGTCGCTTATCTCTTTCGGCAACCTTGGGGAGAAGTTCGAACTGACCGCCATGAAAGCCGCGGGCATATCGCTCTTCCGTATCATGCGCCCGCTGACGATTGCCATTGCGTTCATCTGCGTGGGCGCGTTCTTCTTCTCGAACAATGTGCTACCTAAGTCGCAGATGAAACTATGGGCGCTCATCTTCTCGCTCAGGCAGAAATCGCCGGAGTTGGAGATTCCGGTGGGCGAGTTCTATGATGGAATCAAGGGCTACAATATCTATGTTCGCCACAAAGACCCGAAGACGGGTATGCTCAAGGACCTGATGATTTACGACTATTCCAATGGTTTTCAGAACGCTACGGTGATGGTGGCAGACTCGGGGCGGTTGGCGTTCTCGGAGGATAAGAAGTACCTTGTGCTGCGGCTCTACAACGGCGAGTCGTTTGAGAACCTGAGCCAGCAACAGCAGCGCGCCACGAAGACGCAGAAGAATGTGCCCTACCGCAGGGAGACCTTTGCGCAGAAGCAGATGTTGATAGATTTTGACGCGGAGTTCAACCGTTACGACGAGTCGGTGTTGCAAGACCAGCATGTGTCGAAGAACTTCGTGCAGTTGGTGCAGTCGATTGACTCGGTGCAGGTGCTGGCGCACGAGAAAAGCCGCGAGCAGAGTACCAACCT
>JALFGC010000107.1 GCA_022777485.1 Bacteroidales bacterium | reverse complement strand
CAATCGCTAATTTCCTATGCAACACATTTGCTGCTTTGGCTGCTTACTCGTATTTCCCAAAGAAACCATCTCTAAACCTGGAGTTTGAGCAATCGAAGCAACTTTGTCTCTTCTAAAATTATATCGAACTCACGTTAATTATTCCGGGAAGAGTTGGGTGGGGAGGACTTTTTTCTCCTTGGGCGGGAAGGTGGCTTCGTATGCGGCGAAAGCCTCGGGTTGGTCTATGGCTGCGAAGTAGCCTTGCGGGGGCGTGTAGAGGAGCGAAAGGGACCCCCTCCGTTTCCCCCTTAAAGTGGGAGAGGAGAGATAGCCCGGGATGAGTTCTTGGGCGAGGAAATAGGGGACTTCGGCGTCGAGTGGCTCGTTGTGGTAATGGATGCCGAGGCGGCTGGCGAGGGTGAAGCCCGCGTGCTTGTAGAAGTCGATATTGCCCTCCATGCAGACGGCACCAATGTCCATCTCGCGGGCGCGCTCTAAGGCGTATTGCAGCAGTCGAAGCCCGTAGCCCTTGCGCTGGTAGGCAGGGGCGATGGAGATGGGACCGAAGGTGGCAATAGTGTTCGGCAGGCTCACGTGCGGACTGACTGAAGTGCTGTCGTGCAGGCACTCGTCGTTTCCGCGCTCCCCGTTGCTGAGGGTTGTGGGGACTTCGGTGAGCGTGGCGCGGACAAACATGATATGCCCAATGAGTTCGTCGCCTTTCTCCATGACGAAGGCTAACTCGGGGATGTACTCGGGGCGGCTGCGGAAACAATGTAGCACGAAATGCTCTTGGCAACCGGGGCGATAGACATTCCAAAAGGCTTCGCGGGTGAGGTACTCGGCAGCGTGGTAGTCCTCCGGTCGCTCGGGGCGGATGGTGAAGTCGGTGTCTTGAAGGTTCGCTTGGGCTTCTAGGGCGTTGCGATGTACCTGCTGCAAGAGGTTGCAGCCGGTGCTATCAAGGCACTCGCCGCAGTGGCTCACGCCTTTCTGCAACGCACATTGGCGGATAGGGCACATACTGTCGCAGTAGGGGCATTTGACGCCCTCCGTGCGGCAACCGAGGCAGTTGATACTTGCGGCGGGAATGTCCACATGGTTCCATTCACTCCATTGGCGTGCGACCTGTTGACGCAGCGCGTCGTCGTTGTGTATGGTGGCGGTTCGGGCATCGCAACGGGCGCAGTCGAGACCGCAGTAGGCGATAAGAGGTGTCATAGATTATTTGTTTCAGGTTGTTTTTGTAATCTACGTAATCTACGAAATCAACGAAAAAGTACCGCGGGCGAGACGCCCGCGTCCCCAGTTATTTGATTAGTTCGTGTATTTGTTGGAGGTGCAGTTGCAGGTGCGCAAGGTAGCCGTGCACCATGTCGTCGAGCGTAACGCGGTTGCCCGTGTAGTCGAGCCAATAGTTCGCGCGTTTGGTGGTGTCAATGGCGCGGATAAGGTGGCAAATATGGCGGTTGTAGTATAGCAGCAATTGAACGAGCGTTTGCCAGTCTTCGTGCTGATAGTCTTGCAGTTGCAGCCAGAGGTCGTTGTCCTGCGTGTAGTCGGGGAAGACGAGCATGCCCATCTCGGTGTCGGGCATCGAGTGTCCACAGCGGGGGGCATATTGTAAACGAACGAACCGCTGGTGGTTGTTGGAGGCAGAGTCGATGAGGTGTCCGACGAGCATCTTGATCGTGCGCTGCTGGTGGTTGCTCACCTGCTCCTCGCTGAGGCGGAGTAGGAAGGGGATTTCCTGCGCCATCAGTTGCTCAATGCCTTGGATGATGCCTTGGTAGGGGAACATAGTTATTCGGGGTTGAAAGAGGAAATCTCAATGAGGTTGCCCTCGGGGTCTGCCACATAGCAGGTGCGTTGTCCCCAAGGTTCTGTGGTGGGCGCAAAGATAGGTGTCGCTCCCATCTCTACGGCGCGCACATACTCCTTGTCCACATCGGCAAAGCACGGCACATCGAAGGATATCTCCATCGTCCCATTCATGCCGTCAGGATAGCCATAGCGGCGCGAGGTCATCTGCTCGAAAGCCGTGCGCGGAAAGAGGATGATACGCATGTTGTCGAGGAAGAGTTCTACATTGGGGTCTTCGCCGTTCCAATCGGTTTGGAAGCCGAAAATGTCGCAATAGAAACGCACTACTTTCGCGTTGTTGGTCGTAAAAAGACCAATCGTGTTGAATTGAAAACGAGACAACATAGTTTATTTGACAATTTACAATTTGACAATTTACGATTTGCGGGCGTAAGTGATTATAGTTTGCGGTATTTCTTTAGGCTTAGCGTGTTGATGACAAACAGCAACACGATGAACAGCAGCAGTCCACCCAACCATGGCAGAATATCCGTGAATCCTGCCCCTTGCTGCATGATGTGTTTGAGCGGTGCTGCACCATAGTACATCGGCATGAGGTAGCAGAGATTGCCCAGTCCATAGGGAATCATATCCAGCGGGATGATACCCGTGAAGAATATCTGCGGGATGATAATCACCGGTATGAACTGTGCTACCTGAAACTCTCCGTTGGCGAAGATAGACACCAGCGCTCCCAGTTCCACGGCACATATCCCGAGCAGCAACATCACTAATAGACACAGCCCGATACTGCCTGCCACGGGCACCTGCAAGACATAGACGGTGAAGAGTATGATGAGTACCACCTGCACCATCGCCACCACGCCGTAGCCACAGACATAGCCGCCAACCACTTGCCAGCGGCGTATGGGCGTCATCAGCAGGCGCTCAAGGGTGTTGGTGAAACGCTCGCGCACCAATGCCATTCCGCTTACGATGAAGGTGAAGAAGAATGCCAAGACGGCGAGAAAGACATATGCCATCGAAGCAAAATAGGTGTCGTCCAGACTACCGTAGATGGTCTGGATAGCAACTCTGCCGACGGGTCGCATGTCGCTGAATGTCTCTTGCACCGCCTCTATCGCGGCACCCGACTTGCTATTACTCTCCAGCACGCGAATACAAAGGGTATGCCCCTCCGCCCAAACGACCGCATCGGCGGAATCCTTTTGTAGCCATGTATCCGCGAGGGCAGTGTCTGTTAGTGTCTTTACTTCGGCAGAGGTGGTCAGTGGCTCCGTGAACGACGAAGGCATATCGTAGGTCGCCACTACGGGGCGGTAATCCGAATCGCCTAACAGCAGGTAGATAAGGCTCATGATGAGGAAGGGTGCCACGAGCATCAGTGCCAGCGTGCGCGGGTCGTTCTTGAGTTGTTTGAGTATGCGTAAGAGTAAGGCTTTCATGGGTTTATGCGCGGATAAAAAGTTCTTCAATATGTCCCGATTGGGTGCTTTGGAGCAAGTTGTCAATGGTGTCGTAGGCAATGAGTCGCCCGTGGTTGATGAGTGCGGCTTGGTCGCATTCGTTCACCTCATCCATCACATGCGTGCTAACAAGCAAGGTCTTGCCTTCTGCGCGCCATTGGTCAAACTGCTGCCATATACTGCGGCGGAGGACAGGGTCGATACCCACGGTCGGCTCATCCAAGAGGAGCACATCGGGGTTGTTCAGCGTCGCCACAGCCAACGAGAGGCGCTTCTTCATGCCGCCGGAGAACTTTGCCACTAATTTATCGCGGTCAGCCTCCAGCCCGACGAGTAGGAGGGCTTCCTCTGCGCGCTGACGGAAAGTCTTGCGGTCGATTCCATACAAACCCGCGAAGAAAGCAAGGTTGTCGATAGCCGATAGGTTCTCGTATAAGGCATCTTGCTGCGGCATGAAGCCGATGAGCGACAGCAGTGGGCGGTTGGGAACGATAGTATCCGCAATCCGTACTTCGCCGCTATCGGCGGGGATAGCACCCAAGATGATGCGGATGAGGGTGGTCTTGCCTGAGCCTGACGGACCCAACAAGCACACGATCTGCCCGCGAGGAATATGCAGGCTGATATCGTTCAATACTGCTTGACGGTCAAACGATTTGCTGATATGAGATATCTGTATCATATTATATACCCTTAATTAGATTTACAATTCTTCATCCCCAGCACGCAGTAGCGCAATACGGGGATGCGGGAGATGATGAGGTAGAGGGCGGGGGTGAGGATGAACATCGCGAGGAAGAGCAGGATGTACATCGCCCATGGCGGGAGCGCGGCATATGCGCGGAGCAGGTAGCCGATGCTCATATAGACGAAGAACTGCAAGACATACAGCCCATAAGAGGCATCGCGGAAGAAGGTGCATATCTTGGCTATTGAAGGCTTGCTCAACTGGCTAACGTCGTGGTTGCCCCATGTGCGGAAGGCGGCGAACATGGCTAAGATGGCGAGCCATGCGTAGAGGTTGTTGCCCACGCTGCGGATATAGGCGGGGGAGTAAGCGTCCTGTCCGAAAGTAGTGATAGTCAGCCAAATGCCGCAGGCAAGTGCCGCCGGAATGATCATCCAACGCAGGCGCACTAAGAGCCCTTGCACCTTCTCGCGGACGAAGAAGAAATAGCCGAACAAGTACGCCGTCAGGTAGTAGAGCGGACGATAGACATTGTAGAGCATGGCTGGGTTTTGCATACTGTTTTCGCCGTCCATCACTGTCTGGTCGCTGAGGTAGAGCAATGCACCGAAGAGGAGAAGACCGAATGCAGCCATCCAAGACCCACGGGACCCACCCCTGCCCTCCCTACAAAGGGAAGGGGCTTGTGAGGTATGTAGTAGGAGGGGGTCCACTATGGTAATCAGCGAGAAGAGCCAAAGCAGTTGGATAAACCAAAGCCCTCCTCCACCGCATACGGCCCACATGATATACATCACCCACCACGGTTGCCCTGCGCCCATGTCGGCGTGGAAACGAAAGTTCATCGTCTGCATGCCGAAATAGCCAGCCATCCATTGGAAGACAAACAGCCCCAATGTGGCAGGAACAAGCAACTTACGGGTGCGGGTACGCAGGTAGTCGCCTGCCGACTTGCGTTGCAGGGCATAGCGCGAACTCATGCCCGCCACCACAAAGAGCAGGGGCATGAGCCACGGATAGAGCAGGTAGAGCACAGCATCCTGCGGCTGGTAGTCGCTGAAACCGCCTATACCGGACCCCATGCAATAGGCATTGAAATAGTAGAAGACATGGAAGAACATCACGAGCAACACCGTTACCCAGCGGATGTTGTCTAAATAGTGGTAGCGCATAGTTTACGGAAGGCTTTGTGGCATTTGCTGATGTCGCGTGGAGATAGTTGGGGGTGAGTGGCAGTACCGCCACGCTCAATGGTATCTACAATCTTCCAGCCCGAGAAACGTCCTATCTCGCGCAGGGCGCGGATGGCACCGTGGGACTGATTCATAAGGATGTTAAAGGGGAACGGCGTGGTGCAAGTGCTGATGAAAACGGCTTTCTTGCCCTGCATCAGCGGCTCGGGAAAGCGGGGTGTGTCGCGCATCATGCCATAGACGATACGGTCGAAGAGTAGTTTGAGTTGCCCTGGGATATTTCCCCAGTAGCAGGGCGCGCCGATGACGATGGCGTCCGCCTGTTGAATCAGCGTCAGCACGCGCTGGGCATCGTCTTCGGGCAAGACGCAGTGCCGCTTGCTGCGACATGTCATACAGCCCATGCAGGGCTTGATTTGGAGGTCGTTGGCATAGACTTCGGTTACCTCTATGCCGGAGGCAATAGCCTGCTCGTGGAAGATACGGAGCAGTTGACTGATGAGTCCTTTCTTACGGGGACTGCCGTTGATAATAAGTAGTTTCATATGGGTATATGATTGTTAGAACGCTTTGCTGTTTGACCGCTTTGCTGTTTACAGCCCCGACGGGTCGGGGCGTACCCAGGCAATTTGACCGCTTTCCTATTTCGGCAGTATATCAGTCGGATAGCGCGCAGCGCGGTCTGATAGTCGTAAGCAGGTCATTCCGTCCACTTTATCACTTCCACCTCCGAGCCGGCAAAGAAAGTATAGTACTTCGCGCGGTCGCGACGCCAGTAGTAGGTAGCAGAACCTTGCTGCTGATTATAGACGATGGTCCACTGTGTCCCGCCATAATCGCACGACTCGGGAAGTGCAATCGCAGCGAACATGGCGTCTGCCATCTGCTCACCGCTCAGGATGCCGTTATGCTCGGAATAGGCTTTTAGCAGCGTTGCTTCATGTTTCAGGCTCAGTTCGCCGCTTCCAATGCCCTTTTTCTCCTCACACAGATAGTGGTTGTTGAGCACGCGCGATTCGGTCACTATCATCTTGTTGTTCACCCATTCCACGCATACCGCTTGTCCCTTGGCATCGCTCACAAACAGGTGGTGCGCACGACCGATGTCGGAGTGCATGTTATACTGCTCCAGCAGTTGAAGCGCCTCGTCTACATCCGCCGCATGGTTGAGCAGCAGACGGATAGCCGAAGTGGTGGTGGTGATATTGGGCTTGCTTGCATCCGTTTGGTTGGTGCTCTCATCGTCCCCCGCCATCAGGTCTGCCACCACAAGCCCTTTCTCGTTAATACCATCCATCGGAACATAGACGGCAGCCGTCGCTTTGTACTGATTGATGATACCATCCGTCGGGTCGTAATCATCGCCAAAGCCCAAGAAATCGAGGTTCGCCGTAGCCACAGAAGCATAGCCATTCTCCGGCACGCAGCGAATAATCAGGGTCTTGCAAGGGTCCCAATCGTAGTTGCGACCGGTAACCACTTCGCCTTGCGCATTCTTTGCAGCCAACGCGCTACACGCAAAGCCGCTTACCCTCGGGGCACATTTCAATTTTCCCCAAGGTCCGCAGGAGAGATAATCCGAGATATACTCTCCCATCTCATCCGTAGAGGAAGCGCCGCCCTGCTCCAAGTAGCGTTCAAAGCCGGCATCATCCATTACGGTGATATGGTACAAATCGGTATTGAGTTTGCGGACAGTCTTCCCCGCTTCACCCAATTCATTCAGTTGGCATGACGCCAACAATACGCATAATGCTATCAAAATATAGTTCTTCATTTGTTCAAAAGTGTTGAGTGTTGAGAGTTGATAGTTGCTATTACTGGGGATGCCCCGGCAGTGTCGCGGGCGGTATGTCGGGGCAGATTAGGTGTTATTCTCTTACAATGACCGACGCGCCGGTGCAGTCGGTGTCGGAGGTGTTGGCATTGCCGGTGAAGTAGATAGTGCTTGCGCCGGAGACGCTGCAACGGATGTCGCCATCGCTATGCACCGACAGCGCACTGCTGCCCGAAAGGTGTCCGTTTACCTCGTCTGCGCGGAGTGCAAACTGCCCGTTTCGTTTCTCCGAGCACACCTGCGACGCACCGCTGATACCTACTTTCAACTCTCGTACCTCACCTTGCAGGTCGGCTCTGCTGCTGCCCGATAGGTTCACCGAGCCCTCCGTTGCATAAACGGACGCAACCAGATTAGATGCCCCCGACAAGTCTATCTCCACATCCGCGGCACGCAATGGCTGCTCCACTACCACCGAAGATGCCCCCGAGACGGCTATCTCGTCCAAGGCTTCCTGCGAAGGCACAAGCACGCGGTTGACCGTTGTACCCGTCCAGTAGGTGCCGTTGGCATAGCCGATAGAGAGCCGTTTCCCCCGCTGCGATACGAGCAGGTAGGGCAGGAGACTTTCGTCGGTGATAACATGAATATCCTTTGCGCTGTCGCATACAATCACTTCGATGGCGCTGTACACATCCAGTTCAGTAAATTCCGATACGGCATAGTGTTTCTCGGTCTCAATACCCGAGAGGCTGATTATGTTTGTGCGGAAAAATGAGCACCCGCACAGTCCCGCTGCAATGAGCAGGATAGAAAAGAGTTTTGTTTTCATAATATGTATGGCTCACTGGTAAAATCCTGTGTTGATTAGGAGAAAAAAGTTCGTATAGATTTGGTCATATTGTATAAAAATAGTACCTTTGCATTATGAAAACAAATGACCCATATTATGTATTGGCAAAGTATATTTTGCCCAAAGAG